>JBCCEO010000262.1:0-9767 GCA_039030255.1 Planctomycetota bacterium
AGCGGGCGAAGACATTCTGTCGCCAATCTACGACTTCGGCACGCATACAAGAACCCAGGAAACGCGGCATGTTCCGGCAGCCGAATTTGTTTTGGTAGACGGAATCATGGCCTTAGTTCACGCAGATTTGCGTCCAGTCTACAGCTTGTCGATCTTCCTTCGAGTCGATGATGAAACGCGTTTTAGGCGTAGGCTGAAACGCGATACTGAGGGACGCGATCGATCAGAGCAATCGGTAATTGAGCAATGGAATGCGACGGTGTTGCCCTTTCACCATTCCGACATCGAGCCATCAGCGGAATTCGCAGATTTCATTGTGCAAACGCAAGATTTCGATGCACTGGTTGATTCCTTTGGCTATTTGACTTCCTCGGCTGTTTGACTTCCTCAGCTGTTAGAATCCGTAGGCTGCTTGGCTCATGAACAAAAGATCGAAACGCGAGTTTTCTTCCATCGTGCTCTGGGCGGTCGGCATTTGGCTTGTGATTCTACTGATGCCAATCATCGTCTATGCTGCTTACCTCAAATACTGGCCCAACTTCTGGCTACTCGTCTATTCTGCGGTAACTTGGCTGATGAGTCCAGTTGCTTTTGTCACCTATTGGATCGACAAGCGACGGGCTCAGCAGGATAAATTTCGCGTGCCCGAGAAAACGCTGCACCTCTTGGCTGCACTCGGAGGTTGGCCCGGCGCGATTATCGCCCAACAATGGCTGCGCCATAAAAGTCAGAAACTGAGCTTTCGAATGACGCTCGGCGCGATCGTAATCCTTCATCTTGCACTGCTAGTGCTGCTTTGGTGGTGGAGTGCCAAGTAGCTCCTACGGCATACACTCGCATGGTCGCAAAGTGGACTAAAGTTGCTACTTAGGGCAGCTTCATTTGCAGTCCGTAACAAACGGGAGAATCAAAGTCGATTAAATGACCAGCCATCAAGTGCTTGGTCTGCGAGTAGCTTTTGGCTACGACCTGAGGATTCGTCCAAAGCAGACGTTCTGAACCTTTGCCAATGAGTTCGACGCTCGTGATCTGATCGCCTTGCACCGTAAAGTAACCGGTCCAGCGCAGGGAAACACGATGTGACCATGCAAGTTGATTGGAACGCTGCAAGTTAGGCCACTGCTGGCCGCGCACGTGAGTGGTTCCGCGAATGCGAAAAAGCAAGCTTCCGTCTTGGTTGGTCGAAATCAATTGCGACCTGAGTTGCAATTCTTCCTCTTGCATAAATCCCTTGGGATTGCCAAATGGATCGACATCTAGCTGACCGAGGAAAGCACGACCAATTATCGCGCGGGCCACATCAGGTTCCATCTCGAATTCATTGTCGCCAGATCCTCTTGCCACATTAATGAATAACTTTTGGATGGCGGGTGCAAGGGTTACGCGGGCTTCCATGTAGTTTTCTTGCAGCTTGATTTCATCCGTTAGCACCCCGTCTTCGTCCGCGCGTCTGCCAACGACACGACCAACGAGAGTTCCTCCCGGCTCCGCGTATTCACTTGGGCACTTCTCTGAATCCGGGTGTGACGAAGGGATCTCGAATAGGGTTGAGTCGCATGGATGAGCCGGAAGTGGCTGCGTCGGAAATACTTGAAAGCGTTCTGCCTTCAAAGCGAACTCGTCCTCAGCAGACCGTCGCTCGTCAAACTTTTTCTGAATGTGTGCGAGAAAGTTTCCGATGTCATCTTCTTGATCGAATCCCAAGGACCAAGCGATCACTCGGCCTTGGCTATCCATCGAGCAAATGCCTTGCGGCGCGGGTCTTGAATCACGAAGACGCTGGTAGATTTGCCCTTCAATTCCACTTGGCGGACGGTCGACCAAAGCGGCTTTGAGTGCGATTGGAATGAAGTTGCGATTGACGATTTTTGCGATTTGTGGATTGGCGAAAACTACCTCACGGGCAGCAGAGGCAAACACTCAGCAGCGTTCATCGTCGATGGGACGATCAATAAAGATCCAAAGTAGAATTGGTTTCTGTTCAGCCTTGGATTCAGCAATGCCCTCAAGCAAACACGTGCGCCAATTGATTTCTCGCCAAGGCACATCCTCCTCATAAATCCTGGCATATTCACGTTTAAGTTCTTCAGGGGAATAATCCGGCAACGGAGCTAATTCACGATCGGTTCCGGTGGCTTTTTTCGAGCTGCCGCCCGTTGGGATCGGCTGCCGCGACTTTGCTTTCCCCTCTGGTTCGCCGAGAACGCGTAGCATTTCCCCCAGGTGCGCCTGCGCCTCGTCAAGCTTGCCTTGCTGCATGAATTGTTCAAACTCTTGCATGCCGCCCTGCAGCATTTGCAATTTGCGTTGAGGACCCTCAATGGACTTGGCCAGCTGCTGAAGCCCGCGTTGAAATTGTTGATATTCTTGCTTCAACTTTTGGGCCTGGCCGTTGGCTTGGGGCGATGGTGCCGCCTGCTGTTTGGCCCTAAGCTGATCGCGAATTTCACGAGCCAACTTGGCCTGATCGTCATCCAATTGCTTGCGGATCTGAAGCAAAGCTTGGGTGTGAATCAATCGCATCTGCGTTTCAAGCTGAGTAAGCTTTTTGAGATCTTCAAGGATGGCGCTCTCATCTCCTGAGACTTGCTCAAGCTGCGTGTCGATCTTCGCTCGCAAGCCGCCAGCTTCTTGCTGAAGCGATTGCGTTTTCTTGCCAACACCACGAGCTTGAGACTCAATGGCTTCGATCTGTTTCGGGGAGAGCTTCAACTCCTGCTTGTGTTCCAACAGGATATTTGGTGTGATCAGCCAATGCGCGACCGGGTCGCGCTGCTGCGCCTGAGCATGAGGCGAAACGAAAAAACAGAAGATGGATATTAAAAGCAATCGTAGGGAGTTCATCGTTTTTCGCCTCGGGAAGTCTCGGCGTTAGAAGGCTTGGATCCAACGGCAATTAGTTCTTTTGTGGTTCGAAAGTAGATTATACCTTGGCTGATCGCCGGTGTGGCGAAAAGCGGATTTGGCATGGTGTTGGTGGCCAGAAGTTCGAATTCCGGCGATGCATGTACCACGTAAACTTTGCCGTTTTCGGAAGCACAGTAGATCTTGCCGTCGCCGGCCACCAGTGAAGCAATAATCCCAGCGTCGCCAGCCAGCCGCTGTTCGTAGAGTTTTTCCCCGGTGGTGGCATGAAAGCATCGGAGTACTCCGTTGCTATTTCCGAGGTACAAATAATCTCCGTAGACGATTGGCGTCGACATGTAGCATCCGCCGCGATCCACGCTCCACAGGAAAGAATCTGAGTCCTCCCGTTTGTCCGTCAAGTCACCACGAGCACTCGGCTTGACCACGTAAATTGGGGACATCGGGCCATGAGCACTCGATACGAAGATGTGCTCTTTGGCCAGGAAAGGAGTCGGTACTGGGTTGTCGCCACCATCTCGAATACGCCACAGTTCCTTGCCGTCCGCTAGGTCGTACGAAACAACACTTGGCCAGCCATTGACGACGACTTGGGTTGTGCCCGTGCTGTCCTCGAAGATCAGCGGCGTACTCCAATTGCGATCGCAGTCTCCCTTTCGATCAACACGCCAAATCTCCTCGCCCGTCCCAAGTTCCAAGGCTACCAAGTACGGGTTCGAGGGATCGTCACAAATCAAGACGATGCGATCTTCAAACACGGCCGGCGAGCTTGCGTAGCCCCAGCCGATTCCGTACTTGCTAATGTTGACTATGCCCAAGTCACGCTTCCAACGCAGGTCGCCGCCCAAGTTATAGCAATAGAGTCCTTCGGAGCCAAAGAAGGCAACCAAGGAATCACCTTGGATTGTAAGTGTGCTATTGGCGTGCGTAGCCTTGGCGTGTCGCGTCGCTTTGGGGACGCCGGCGTGAACGGTTCGACTCCAAAGTTCTTTTCCAGTGCTTTTGTCAAAACACAGAATTTGCCAGGACTGAACTTCGTTGTCCTCGGCCGCAGTAGGAGCACCGCCCCGCCCGACCTGCAGCGGGGCTTCGCCTGAGCTGGAAACAGCCGTCGCGAGAAACAGCCTGTTTCCTACAATGACCGGGCAGCTATGGGACAATCCGCGAACCGGCTGCGTCCAAAGAACCTCGGCAGACTGTTCTTCGTCACTCTTGGCCAGCCATTCGCTCGGCAGTGGAAATCCTTCTCCAATCCCCTGCCCTCCTTGTCCTCGGAATCGCGGCCAATCCTGGCTCGTTTCTTTGCTAGTTTGGTTTGGCCGATTTTGGTTTGGGATTAGGTCTCTGGTTGTGTTGCTCGAATCGCCAACACTTTTATCTGGCTCGACGATCGCAGAAGCGCCGACCGTTGGCTTTGTCTGAGTGCGATTGATAAAAATTCGATTGACGGCCCCCGAGTTTGCAACGGCGATGTCGGGTCGGCGATCTCCATCGAAATCAGCCACACAAAGCCCATACGTTGCCGTTTCGCTGCTTCCAAACTCAAGTTCATGGAAGTCGTTCGCCCAATCGAGATTGAGGCAAACTTTGTTGCGGCTACCAACATTGCCTGCGACTATATCCGTCGATCCATCTCCGTTGATGTCTGCCGCAGCTAGGCAATACGTTTGGCCTGTAGCAGCTCCGAACTTGGGGCCTGCGTCGAATTGTCCTGTTGGCGAACCGAAAAAGACTTGATTCTGCTCGCGAATATTTCCTACCGCACAATCGATTATTCCGTCGCCGTTAAAGTCTGCCGTTACCAAAGCTCGCGTGTCATTGGCGGCCGGATTCAATTCCTGAGATTCGAATTTAGAATCGTCTCCCTGAAGCAAGGAAGTGTTCGGTTGTCGGTCGCGATTGGCAAGCAGTAGGTCAGGTCGTGCATCGTCGTTGAGATCTTCGACAGCCACATCGATGGTGGAGTCTTTAAAACTCCCAAAGCGCTGCGGCTTCGAGAAAATCGCTCCTCCTTTGTTGCGAAAAATGAGATTGGGACGTCCCCGACAAGTCGCCAGAATATCGATGTCATCGTCCACGTCGATATCGGCCAAGGTTATGCTGCGGATACTGCTGATATCACTGAGGGTTTGCTCGCTCGTAAAGTTAGCTTGGCCGTCGTTCAGAAAGATGCGGCAGGGTGCCATGGCATTGCCCGTCACAATGTCCAAGTCTCCGTCTCCGTCCAGGTCGGCTAGTTCGCAAGCGTAAGTCGTCGAGCGATCTTTACCCAGCGGACGCATTTGCGTGAATTGGCCACGCTCCCCGTTCAAGAAAATGTAGTTTTGTTGAGGCCAATGACGACCGTTCGCAACCACGATGTCCATGTCGCCGTCACCGTCGAGATCACCAGCACGAACCGAAGCCGACAAATTGCTTTCCGTCCCAAGCTGCAACCGTGAGTTGGTGAGGAAAGCTTCTTGGCCTTGAAGGCTGGCGGGTTGTGTCCCAAGAAGGAAGCAAAAAGTTGCACAGTGTAAGACGACTGTAATATTTGAATTGAATTTCAAGGAAACAAAACCCTTCGCAGCTTGACCGAATCTGGTAACCACTTGCATTGTATCAAGCCCAACCTTAGCTGGAGTGCAGGCTTTAGCCGCTTCCCGTGCAGCAGAAAAGCCGGCCTCTTGCGCGTAACGGCTCACTGGCAGACCCATCGACAAACCTCAGGACTTTATTAAAAGCGTTTGGAATCCGAGCGTCGTCTACTTCCCGAGTAAGTCGATTGGAGAACGCGGATACTCGTCAGGAACAGGAATACGACCTACCACGCCTCGTCCACCTTGTAGCTTCATTTCTAAATCGAAGTCTAAATCTTCGTTATCAGGGCGCCAGCATTGCTCCCTCCTGTCGGCGGGCAACTTCTCGAGTGAGCGCACAACTCGAAATCCAATTGTCGTCTGTTTATCGGGAGTACCTAACCAGGAAATACTTAGCGGAATATTCGCTTCGGAATCCCAGTACGATTCATCAATTCTTAGCCTCGAAAAGGGGGTGCAGTAATCCGGATCGCACGAAAAATTGCCTCCACATGCGACAGTTGTGAACCGTGTCTTTGCCATTCCTACGGATTTCCAGTGTTCAAAACGCCCATTAGGCATGCGATTAAACAGTGATTTGCCATCGGAGTCTAAGACGTACTCAGAAACATTGCCAAGCATGTCGTGCAAATCCCAGGCGTTGGCCTCCCGCTGACCAACCTTCTCCGGTCCAATGTCCCCGTGGCCAAACAATGCTTGTTCTTTGAGTTTCGCATCGCTGAGCGGTTGAAACTGTGAAATCGGCTCACCCGCCAAACAAGCGTAGGTCCACTCTGCTTCGCTAGGAAGCCGATACTCTCCGCCCGTCCGAATGCTTAGCCATTTCGTGAACTGTTTTGCTGCAAACTGACTCATGCTGAAGGCCGGGCATTGTTTCGAAGAAAGCAACTCGAATCGACTGCGCGGATCGTAGATCTCGGTCGGCGCCGTTACCGCGTCAGGCTCCTCAATCGACACATCTTCCAAGTCTTCCGCACGAATGCGTTTCTTCATCGCGCCGTATAGCCCGGCGTAGTGAACATACTGTTCCCAAGTGATTTCATACTTGCCCATCCAGAATGCAGGCACGTCGATGCTGACCTCCGCTTCTCCAGCTTTCCGTTGTAAGAGTTTCTCAGCGTTGCTGAATTGCCTACGATCAAATTCTAGTTTGCCTGCCGGGATTGGAACCATTTCGAGTTCCAGCCCCAATTCTTCGATCGTCTCGGTGTACGGAAGCATGTAGCCTTCCGAAGTTGCTACAAAGCGCTCATTCGCGATCGGACTGGAGCTCAAACCCTTGGTCTCGGCCTCTGGCTGTTCCGAAGACGATTCGATTTGCGCACATGCAACAGTTGGCAACACAAAAACTGTCAGCAAGAGCAAAGCACAATCGCGAAGACGGTCCCTGCTTAGGCATGTGGTAAAGACGAACGGCATCGGTTTCAGCCTCATCGATTGAATAGCTCTCGACCATCCAAAAAATCTAAAAGCGTTTCAGGTCGTACGGCTCCGCCAGCCCCATGACCTTGGCGATTCACTTTGACATGCACGACTGCACCATTGAGATAACTGAAGACTTCCAACGGCCCGATCCGATGCGTGGGGCTACTGAGTTGTTTTCCCTTGTAACCCATTTGCTTGGCCCACAGATACGTTGAATTTTCCGCCGCAACGAAAGGCAATTTGCCGCCCTTGGCCGGGATGGCGCGGGATGGACCACCGCTATATGGAACGAGCGGATCTTCCGTTCCAGAAATGTTCAGCAGCCGTTTCCCTGGCATTGGCTCGGCGATCTTCTTGTATTCATTGTTCTTTCCGCGGATCTTGAAATTCTTCCCATCGTATTGAAAGCCATTCAGCGGACTAACCGCACTGATGTAATTCTTGATGTTCGGCAACTTCGATTCGATTGCCAACTGGTTTACCAACGCGGCCCCGTTGGAATTCCCCATGATCGAAAAGTTATCCGTTTGCACGTTTGGATATGTCGCCAGTTGCTTGACGATCTCTTCCATAAAGGCCTTGTCATCGGCTTTCGAGCGTTCGGAAACGATATTCCAGCTCCGTTCGTAACCGTCCGGGAACACCATGATGTATCGCTGAGCGATATTGCTCAGTCGCCGCATGGAACCGTTCATCGCGCCTTCGGCTCGTCCTCCATTGCCATGCAAGAAGATGAAAACGGGCAGTTTTTCATTTGGCGCCCTGCCCTTTGGTACTCGCACAAAATAGGGACGCTTGAAATTCGTTTCCTGGGACCAGGACTGCGTTATGAAATACTCGCCTGATTCCAACGGTTGGGAGCTTCCGCGTTGGGCTTGGCCAAGGCAAGTTGAGCAGAGCAGCAGCAGGACAATGGTAACAGTGGAACTCCGGAGATTCATTTTTTGATGCCAATAGAGTGAGAATTCGCCGTCCAACACGCGCCCAAGGTCAACTCGCAGTCCGCGGGCCATCGGTGTGGACAAATCCACTGTCAGTAGCGTTCAAACAACCTTCCCCTGGGAAGGTCGCGAGCAATGCGAGCGCGTAGCGTTGTTTCTGGTCACGATTGCCGGTCTAGCACTAGCTCGTCGCACGAATTGTCATTCTAGCCTAAACCCAACCTCACTGGGCTCGGTGAACCACTGCCGTGCAACTACAATCTATTAACCACAATTCAATTGAAGCCCCCTGCGAACCAGGAACACATCCGATGACCCGTTTCCTACCTGCATTTGTGATTTTCATATTGGCAAACTTCGCTACGTTGGCCTCGGCCCAAGTCAGCGAAGCTCAATTGGCCAAGTGGCTCAAGCGCTTCCCGTCAGCAGACGCCAACGGTGATGGAAAACTCAGTATCGCTGAGGCTCTTGAGTTCCAAAAACAGATGCGAGGCGGTCGTGGCGGTGGCAAAGGAGTCAAAAAGTCCTTCGGTGTAAATCCAGGTTGGCAAGAGGAGCGCTTTCCCGAGCATGCTGTCTGCTACAAGTCGCCTGCCGAGATTGCCAAAATCTACTCAAGGCAAATTGGTGGTCGCGATGCAATCGTCAGCTATGAGAAGCCGGCAGACGGTTCGCTGCGTATCGTAGGCACCGGTCATAGCTTTATGGCGCCGGGCTACAAGACCTTTCCAGTGATCGCCAAAGCAGCTGGACTCAAGCAACCGCCCTTGTTGACGCATACCGGCGGCGGGATGACCGGCAGTTCGCGCTACAAATGGGAAGAAGAAAACGGCATTTTCCAATTTGACGGCAAGCCTACGCCCAAACTGCTGGCTTCGATCGCCAACAGTCAGTGGGACGCCATGATGTGGGGGCCTTACTATCAGGATCGCCCCGAGTACTACTCTTGCTGGATCGATTTTTGCTTGAAGTACAACCCCGATATGAAATTTTACTTGTCCGATGCTTGGCCCCAGCTGGACCAACTCGACAAGATGCCCAAGTCTGAACAGGAGTTAACGCCGGAGCTGTACGTGCGACTTGGAAAAGAAAAATTCGATCTCTATTCCGAGATCATTAAGGACTTGAACAAGAAGTACGACAATCGCATTTTCATCATGCCCACCAGCGAAGCGATGGTGCTTTGCGTAAAGTATTTGAGCGAAGGCAAATTGCCTGGAATCCAAGGCGTTCACTCCGCTGTCGGCAAAAAAGAACGGTCTCTGTGGCGCGACAAGCTCGGGCATCTTGGTCCGGGCCTTGAGCGGCTCGAGGGCTACGTCTTCTACGCCACCATTTACGGGCGCAACCCCGAGTTAATCGAGAGCGACGTTTTTGGTCGAACGAAGTTCCCGAGTCCTGAACTCGATATTCAATTCCGCAAGATTGCTTGGCAAGCCGTACTCAACAATCCCCACTCCGGCATCACCGACGCCAACCAAAACGGCATCTCCGACGATCGCGAGTAAGGTCGGCCGCAACTCGGTTGCGTCGCCAATCGGATCGGGTGCGAGTAAGTGTAATTGAGATTGCAGGTGCCGAGCTTTCGTGTATAGGCAAATGCCCACATCAGCCGCTTGGCGCCAGCCTGCGGTTTCCGCGATAACTCAGAATTCCTTGTTGTGGCGGAATTTAATAGCCACGAAAAAAACAAACAGTTTGCAATGGCGTCGTTGAGAATTGCTGGCCATAGCACCTGAGTCTCACAGCATTGGCCATTCCGTTCCTAGCTGACTCTGCGTGTTGCATGAAATAGGGCGTTTCAGCCCTTTTCCAACTCTTCCTGCTAGGTGCAAATCATGGGAAGTTGCTGCTCTTAGCCCAGAGATTTTTTTGAAATCCCTTTTTGTGCCTTTTCGTGCTTTTTTGTGGCAAACTCTTCGCTCCTCGGCAGTTTGGTCAGCCGCCTGACGGCGCG
>JBCCEO010000263.1:0-9724 GCA_039030255.1 Planctomycetota bacterium
GGTCGCCCTGAAATCGGCAGGTTTTTTGTATCCAACGGCTGATAATACAAGTTCTCAGTCGCAAAGAGTAGCAAACCGTTTGGCCTTGGTACTCTTTGATTCACTACCGAGTGATCGATGGTTGCGACGCGCGGCGGAGCGAAATGAACTAAGGACGGAGAATCAGATTCGGGCTTACGCCGAACGTTTTGTTGGCGATCAGCGTGTACGAGCCAAGACACGGGATTTTCTGCACAGTTGGCTCAATTTGGAGCATATCAGCGATATTAGCAAACATGCGGAAAAGTATCCTGGGTTTAATGAAGAAATTGTCGATGACCTGCGGAAATCGCTAGATAGGTTTTTGGAACATATTGTTTGGTCGGATGAGAGTGATTATCGGCAATTCTTCCTATCCGAGACGCGCTTTACGACGCTGCGACTTGGCGAGTATTACGGCAAGGAATGGGCGGCAGGAGGAAAAGAGGGATTGGTTCCGATCCAATCTGACAAAGCAGTGGGGCTGCTGCACCATCCCTATTTGCTTAGCGGCTTGGCCTACCATGATTCCACCTCGCCGATTCATCGAGGAGTTTTCTTGATCCGCTTCATGTTGGGCCGCGTTTTGAGGCCGCCTTCCGAAGCATTCACTCCGTTGAGTCCCGATTTGCATCCTGATCTAACGACGCGAGAACGGGTCGATTTGCAAACGAGTCCGGATTCTTGCCAAGTCTGTCATAAGAAAATCAACAGCTTAGGGTTTGCTCTCGAGAATTGGGATGCAGTTGGCAAGTGGCGCGAAAATGAAGGCAAAAAGGCGGTGGACACGAGTGGTTCTTATATCGCCAAGGACGGGACTGAGGTAAAATTTTTGGATTCTAGGGACTTGGCGAAATATTTGGCTGAGAGCGAGGATGCGCAGCGCGCATTTGTTTCTCGCGCGTTTCAGCACTTTGTAAAGCAGCCAGCGGCGGCCTACGGTGCCGATACCTTGGATGAGCTAACCCGGTACTTTCGTGAAAACGAATGTAATGTCAAGAAGTTGTTGGTGGAAATCGCTGTCGTCGCGACGCGACCGGCGTGGAATGAATCTTGAATGGGAAACCTAAGATGAAACAGTACGAGCAACGAAGACGTGAGTTCATGAAGGAATTGGGCGTTGGTTCAGCAGCCGCACTTTTCCTTGCGAATTTGCCTAGTCTGGGGTTTGCCGATTCTCTGGCGCAATCTGGTGCATTGCCACGAAAACAACGTCTCATCTTTGTGTTTTCGCCCAATGGAGTCATTCCTCGTCATTTTTGGCCTGACAACAGTGGTGCAGAGTTTGACTTTAAGCGAATTCTGAAACCGCTGGAGAGCCTGAGAGAGTACGTGTTGCCACTGCATGGCGTGTGCAACAAGATTCGTGGCGATGGCGATGGCCACATGCGTGGAATCGGCTGTTTGCTGACTGGAATCGAGCTATTCCCTGGTGACATTCAAGGAGGATCGGATACGCCGGCTGGATGGTCTATGGGGATTTCAATCGATCAGTACTTGCGTAACAAATTCCAGGAGAATGCAGCCACTCAAACCCGTTTTGGCTCCCTTGAGTTTGGAGTCTTAGTTCCTGATCGCGCCGACACGTGGACACGCATGTCCTATGCGGGGCCCAACCAGCCAATGGCACCGATCGATAGTCCGTATAAAATGTTCGACAAGCTCTATGGGCAAACGAAGAATCGAGCGTTGTTGGCCAGTGTTTTAGATGACATTTCCGAAGATCTTCGCAAGGTAGAAAAGCGGCTTAGTCACGAGGACCGGGGGCTGTTGCAGGAGCATGCTGCCCTGGTGCGAACTCTTGAAAAAGAATTAAGTACGGAGTTTGCGGCATCGAAGAAAGCGACTGGGCAGGATCAAAAGCCTGCTGGACATGCTGTTCCAGAATTACCGCCGAATGTGGAATGGGACAACGACAATATTCCGCTTATCGCACGTATGCAAATGGACATGTTGGTAAACAGTTTCCAAGCTGATTTTGCCCGCCTAGCGACTTTCCAAATTACCAACAGTGTAGGCCAGCCCAGGATGCGTTGGCTTGGAATCGACGAAGGGCACCATACGCTTTCGCATGAACCTGACAGCAATTCGGAAGCGTATGAAAAACTTATTCGTATCAATACTTGGTATTGTGAGCAGATTGCCTATTTGGCTAAGAGCTTGGCGGCTACTCCCGAGCCGGGCGGCGAAGGATCTATGCTGGACAATACGACTATTGTTTGGACCAATGAGCTTGGAAAAGGGAATTCCCACACGAGAGACAATATTCCGTTTGTGTTGGTAGGTGGAGGTCTTGGTTTCAAGACGGGCCAAGCCATCGACTTTAGGAATGTCCCTCATAACCGCTTGCTGATGGCTATGTGCGAGGCGATGGGGCATCCAACCAAGAGTTTTGGCAATCCAGATTTCTGCGGCGATGGTCCTCTGACGGGGCTGGTTTAGACCCTAAACCCGCAGCCAGGTCCCAGCATCTCTTTAGTAGCGTATTCAAAGCCTACTCGCGATTCTTCTCAAGATTGCAAAGGCCCTTTGGCTGCAATCTTTGCCGTTCTTGCGAAATGCGGCTGAGTGTGCCGTGTCGATGTTGCTTCGACCGGCACGAAACGATACCCTTGTGTTGAAAGTGGGAAACTTGGGTTGTTTCGAGCTGCTGCGAGCGGCGATTATGTTTTTCCAGTCTGCTGGGCAGGAAGGCTTGGTAGACCGCTTTCTGAAGAGCTTTGCAAGACTTAGCTTACGGGTACGCATTTGGGGTGCTCTTGTTGTTTGCATGCAGGTTCGCTTCTATCGAGCAGCACTCGTAGAAGAACGCTTTTGGGCCCGCGCACATATTTGAAATGGAATCGCTGATAGGAGTTCAGCAGTGTATGTAGCTGTTTCGACGGATTGCTTTCCTGATGAAAGAATGCCAGACGTAGTCAACTCGTTTATTGACCTCGAATACACGACTGTAGAGATTGCACTTCGAGAGGATGGGACGCCTCTGAGTCCAAGTCGGATTGACGAGAGTTTTCAAGAAGCTTGCAGACTGGCGGTGCGCAGTCACCGACTCGATGTTTGCAGCTATGACGTTCACATCGATGCTCAGGGCGACGGTTATTTTGAGCAATTCGAATCGATTTGCCGGATGGGTAAAGCTACCAAGGTGGTGACACTTACAGTTCCTTCTGCGGAACTTGGAACACCCTTCAACGAAGAAGTAGAACGCTTGCAGCGCTTGGTAGATTGTGCTGAGGCCGAAGGCGTGCGCGTTGCAATGAAAAGTCAGATTGGACGTTTGAGTGAAGATCCGGATACGGTCAAAGTTCTTTGTGATAACGTGAAGGGACTTGGTCTGACGTTAGACCCAAGCCATTACTTCTGCGGCCCACACAGCTCCAAGAAGTTGGAGCACATTATGCCATTCGTTTTTCATGTGCATTTGCGAGACTCCAAGCAAGATCAGCTTCAGGTTCGCGTTGGACAGGGTGAAATTGACTATGCGAAAGTCGTCGGCCAACTTGAGGCTGTGGGTTACAGTCATGGGCTTAGCGTGCAAATCGCTCCCGACTCGGCCTACGAGCAACGCGGCGAACTGAGAAAACTTCGCCTCTTGCTTGAGACTCTTCTGTAGCTATAAGGTCAGCCATTCTGTTGGTTGATCCTAAGTAGCGAAATTCATGAACAGAATCCAGGCGGTAAGTTTTGCCATTGTTTTTTGCATTAGCTTGGGTTTCGTTCGGATTAAAGCGGTGGGGAGTTAGCCGGCTTTACCGGCTCGACTCTGCAATTGGTTTTAAGGCTAAAGTCCCAAGGCTCTGCGGACTTAGAATCCCAGCTTTCGGAATAATCGGCCTTGAGGCGCATTGCGAATTCCAATGCAATGCTCCAGTGGACTTGATTGACAAGTTCAAGTCTTTTCCTGACCTACAGTTCTGTAGAAACTTCTGATTCCAGAAGCGTTTTCCAGAACTGTAATGAGGAATGACACCATGGCTAACGGTCGCGGACGTGTCTATGTAGATCGAAGGGTGCAAGGAGCGCTAGCACGCAGAATCGTGGGGCATTGGTTTATTTTCTTTGGTCTCTCTATGTTGTGCTTATTTGCACTTCAGTATTTCACCGGGGACCCGACTCTAACACTTATGGGGCATTTGGGCGTGGTTTGGCAGAACTACGCATTCTTCGTCCTGCTAATGTTTGCAATTGTTCCTGCTTTTGCCTACGACTCGATCAAGCTTAGCAATCGATTTGCCGGCCCAATGGTGCGATTACGTAAGGGAATCCAAGCAGTAACTGAAGGCGAACCAACCGTGAATTTGAAATTTCGCAAAGGAGATTTCTGGTCGGATGTAGCAGACGAATTCAACGAGATGGTTGCCAGCATCGAAGCAGCCAAGGCAGAGGAAGCTTCTGACAAATCAGATCGAGTGCAGCGAGAAGAGGTCGCTTGTTAGTTTAATGTTCGACTGCGCATCCCCGAACTGAGAAGATGAGATGTAGTTGGATGTTATAGGAATGTGCGTTTGATGGGGGCAATGATGAGAACACGTATTGCAAAGTGTAGACGAGCTGCGGCTGTTGTCGAACTGGCTATATGCTTGCCAGTGGTTGTACTGCTCACGTTTGGCGCCTTAGAAGGAGCCAACATGCTATTTTTGAGGCAAGCTGTTGTGCAGTCAGCCTACGAAGCGGGTAAAATCGCAGCCAAGTCCAACGGCGGGGAAGCCAAAGGGAGGCAGTTGGCCTTAGATGTATTGTCCTCGCGCGACATTACGGCGACTGAAATACGTTTTAATCCGACGAATGTAGATTCATTGGCTCCCGGAACTCCCTTCACCGTTACCGTATCGGTTGCCGGAGATCAGAAGAGTATTACGAACATCGGCCCATTTGGTGGTCTCTCGATCGAATCAAGCACGACCATGCACAAAGAATAGGGGTGCGTTATGCACAGGTTTCCTGTCGGAATCCATTCAAGAAGGGCTCACGGCCAGCGCCGTGGAGCCATGTTGGTACTAGTTGCGATCGTATTAGTCATCTTGTTGATTGGCGCGTTCTTTAGCGTTGACGTCGCCTACATGCATATGGTCCGCGCCGAATTGAGGACAGCAACGGATGCCGCAGCTCGAGCCGCCTCCGAAACGCTGGCACGAACTCAGAATCAGCAAGCGGCAATCGATGCAGCTGTGGCGATTGCTGACCGTAATGAAGTCGCGGGTAATGGGCTAACGCTTACTCGCGCTGACATTCAGTTAGGTACAGTGCTTCCTGCATCGTCCGGGCGGTTCGAGTTCAGAGCTAACCAGGCACCATTTACTGCAGTGAGCGTCAATGGACGCCGGGGCTCGACGGCTGCCGATGGACCAGTTGGATTGTTTTTTGGGCGGCTTTTCAATGCGGACTCCTTTGCACCTTCGGAAACTGCAATCGCGGCCGCCAGCGTTCGCGACATTGCGCTTGTCTTGGATGTCTCTGGCTCGATGAACGCAGGTTCAGGAAGTGGTACAAGATTGACAGCGCTGAAAGAGGCTGTTCGCGTGTTTCTAGCAGAAATTGCCGTCAGTAGTCCTTCTTCGCAGGTCAGTTTGACGGTTTACAGTACGCAACCGACGAAGCTTGTGAACTTGACTAACAACTTTGGGCAGATTCAAAGCCAAGTGAACAACTTGCAAGCACGCGGGCTTACGGCGATTGGGAACGGACTATCGATCGGCAGCGATTCATTGGTCAACGACCCAGCGCAGCGCGCATTTGCGTTGAAGACGATTTTGGTGATGACCGACGGCAATCACAACCGAGGGCCAAGTCCGCTGCAGACGGTGAACACAGCAATTGCTCGAGACCAGCAAGTTCATACCGTTACTTTTAGTGCGGGAGCGAATCAGTCACTCATGTCCCAGGTAGCCCAAGCGACGAGCGGTGGCATCCATCTCCATGCAGACAATGGAGGCGACTTGGCCGCAGCATTTCGCGATATCGCTCGTTCTCTCGCAGTCGTTTTGGTGGAGTAAGACCAGTGGAATACTCAGTTCGAAAAAATCGCAAGGGAGCAGTGGCTGTCGAGTTTGCAATGACAGCCCCGCTACTCTTCATTATGGTGTTTGGGGCTTTGGAGTTGGGACACGCAAATATGGTGCTCAATGTCGCCGAAGCCGCGTCCTATGAAGGAGCGCGGGCTGGCATCGTACCGGGCGCTACAGCACAAGATGTCCAAAATGCGGTGGATGAAATCTTAAGCATATCGAACATTCGACAAGCTACCGTGACGGTGTCTCCGTCTAATTTGAATACATCCTCCGAGTTTATCGAAGTCCAGATTCGTATCCCCTATGCCGACAATACCCTGATTCCTCCCTTTTTTACCGGGGGCATGATTGTCGAACGTGATTGCAAATTGACCAGGGAATCGGCAACTTAGAATCGTAGTCACTCTTCTGATGCAATTTAGGCATCTCGAAGCAGCAATGGCACTTCGATAAGCACTTGCGCAAAGACGGCGATGTCAAGGACTCGGCGATTTACATATTGGTGAGTCGCGAGTATTTGGCACGGACGACGCTAAAATTGTCGGCTTTTCCGCTCGAGCTATATGTCTCAGTGATCTCATTGAGTGTCATATAGAGCGAGGCAAGTCTTGGACTCTTCCCGCCTGCCGCCATGATTGGTGCAGATAGAACTTGCATGGCACTCCCGTAGTTGGCTTGGATATCGCCAACCAAGTCGCCAAATTCCTTGTTACCAATCGATCGATTCTGAACGACGGCTGTCAGGGCTTGTAACGCGGCTCTTGCCCCTTTGGCCTCTTCCGTTGGCGAGATCACGGAAATGCAAGCCAACCAGTCTAAGAACTTCCTGTCGTCATCGACGTTACCAACCTTGTTCAGGACGAATTCGGCAAGTTTTATTTGCATTTCCGTAGAAATGCAAGCTTCCAGGATCATCTTTCTGTTTGGTGCATCCTGCAACAATTGTTTGCAGAAGAAGCCAATGGTGCTGTCGCCAAAGTCAGCGAGCCGAGGAGCCATGTGTTCGGCAAACCCGCTAATCTTTTCGAGGTCTAGTTGAATCCTATCCGCTCCGGCGGCTTTGGCGCGGGCCGTTGCTTCGCGGATCTCGTGTGCGATGAGAAAGGCTAGACAAGTTTGCCCTTCAGGCGCCAAGAAAACTCCCTGTTCTTTGCCACTAATAACAAATCGAAGCAACGTCGCAGCATGCTGCGGTTGCTCTTCAAGAACTGCGTTGTATTCAGATGTAAGTAGATTATCTGAATTGATCAGGAATCTCAAACGGCGAGAGACTTTGAAAAAGGAATCCCAGTCCGTCCTGGTGGTTTCAATATGCCGAAGGCGTTTGATGATCGCATCAGGTAGAACCCGTATCAGCGGCCGTTTGTAAGATATTGGATGTTCGCTGGTAGTAGGCCATTTATACATCGAATGCTTGACCGTCAGGAAGTCGTGCAGACGTCTTGCGAACTGCTTGGCGTCTTTACATTCGGGTTCAAAGGCGTCAATGCTTTCTAGTACTGCAACACCTTCTCGCGAATATAGTTCAGCCAGACGCTGGAGCATCTCTTCGCAAAGTGGCGCGTCAAATCGGCTTGCGATAAAGGTCATAAAGCCGACGAGCTGTGTTTCTCCCCCGCTTCCGGTCGAAAGCACCATCCCTAGAAACTCAAACAAAGTTCCTTGGCGACTTCCCTCAAGCCGCGGTTTGGGTGAGTCTTTGCGCGGGAGCATCACCGCGGTCAACAGATTCAGCCAACTTGGAAAAAGTAATTCATATGCAAAGGTATCTGTATATTGCGGTAGCGGCTTTAGCCCTGAAAAATACTCCGCGTCTGCAAAGATCGCTTTGATAAGTTGGACTGCAGGTTGTTTGATCGCGTCGTTTGAGGAGAACCGAAGCCGAACAATTTCACGCTCAAATTCAAGCAACTTGGCTTGTACGGATTCTTTTCCAGCTTCATCCGCAGCATCAATGATCGCCGTAACCAAGTCAAAAAAATCTCGTAACTCTTCGGGAAGACGCGAACGAGTGTTGGGTTGAGGCAAGTTGAATTGTATCGGCGCTTCGGTGCAAATCTTGCGAAGTTGATGGGCACGGTTCTCAAGAAAAAACGCAACGCTCACGGGAGATCTTTAACTGAAGAGAAGCTCTTAAAAGTACAGTTTCGAGCACGCGCGTTTTCGAAGCTCGGGCTCAATGCCGCAACGTCTTGGTGGCAGAGCGCAAAAAAATCGCGTCCCGCAGTTGCGGGACGCGATTATGAGACTTTCGAGCCTATTCGTCAAATCTTTTAGTTTAGGATCTTTTTCAGAGCGGCCATGATTGGCTTCTGTTCCATGTCTTCAATCGAGTTGACAGAGTAGTTGGCAACCACCTTGCTTTCATTGGCAAAAATGATGGTCAGGTCTGCCTTAGGATTGATACCGTAGTTCGCTGGACCGTTTTCGTATTCATTAGGAACGACGAAAGGAATATTCTCTGCCTTACTGGACTTGGCAAGCTTCTTGGCTTCATCAGAAGCAACGTCGCGACTTTCGCCGAGTACGTTTACAAATGCACGTAGTTGAGCCGATTCGTGATTCTTCACAGCTTTGTCCAGTCCCTTCACCAACTTTTCAATATTGGTGTCGGTGCTGCGGGTGAAAACCATGATCTGGGGACGTGCACCGTTCTTGCATCGGTAGCACAGCTCTTTGCCTACTGCGACATTGTCTTTGTCGGCGCCAGCACACTTTGTTACGTTGAACGCACCAATTCGGTCGCCAACCTTGAGTCCGCTTTTCACATCTTCAGCGACAGCGGAATTCAGCAAGAACAAACAAGCAACTGCGATACTCAATACTTTCGTCATCAGTTTCTCTCCTGAGGTGACCGGCAGTCACCCGCAAATATGGGTAGTGTGGTCGAACGTCACGACCGACTCACGTCCATGGTAGACGTTCGAAAAGCCCTGAGAAGCCTACCGACGGGATTTATTGGGTGAAAATTTGTCCAAAGAATAACGAATCGTAAGCTAGCTAACGACCTTTGGGTTGGCGGGCTGAATCCTGGGTAAGACTAAGTCGAAATAGCCGCTTTGGAGACAACCGGAAAAGCTTGGGCGCCGATGGTTCTTCCGAAGCGGGGCGAAGGAAATTCGCACCCCCCGCATATAGCCTTGCGCCGAGTGAAGCCTTGGCAATCAAACGTTCCACGTTTGAGGCCCTGAGCGGTGGAAATGTACGTGTTTCCATGTGTTATCTTCCTGGCACTCCCAAATCCGCGTTTCTTCAAATGCAAAGGTCTGCGGTGGGTTGCCTTTTTGAATGACACGCAGATAGCAAACAATTGCGCTAGATCCGGATACTCGTACGAACGGCGATGCGATAGTAGTTTGTACCGCTTCTTCAGGATTCTCGGGGTCCTTAGCTTGGGCAATGTCAAAATAAAATTTGTGGAAGTCTAGTCCGTGAATCAGATTCCCGACTGCTTCTGGCTCGAAGCAAGTTAAGTCTTTGGAGCAGAGTCGGCAGTAAGTCTCCCAATCACCTTTGGCAATACTATTTAACAATTCTTGGGTTTGCTCTAGGAGATGTTCTTCGACGTTCATTGGCTAAGCCGAGGTTGAGTTGCGGCGACGTTTGGATTTGCGATTGCGGGCAGAAGCTAATTGGATCGGAAAATCCGGCTTGCCTGCCATCTCGGTAACTTGTTTGGCCCAAGTCAGAAATGCGAA
>JBCCEO010000264.1:0-9701 GCA_039030255.1 Planctomycetota bacterium
CGGGGCCGAAGGAGACTTAGGACTCCAATTTGGCGACGCTGCAGCGGCGATTGACCTTGAGTTTTCATTCGTGACTTTACTACAAACGATGAATCGATTTTGGGCGTGCTGTGCTGCGCTCGTGGTCCAGCAAGAGTTGTAGTGATGCCTCGAATTCTGCTTTCCGCGTCTTTTCCATCCGAACTGATATTACGCCAAACGCCTGGGCGCACCGGCAGATGGAAAGAATTTGAGTTTGTCGGCGCGGATAACCTAAACCCTGATTCAAAGGCTGAGCAGTTTGATGGCTGGGTTGTCTACGACGACATGCCGACAGCGGCCGAGTATTGTTGTCCGCGCTCGAACACTCTCCTGATCACCGGTGAACCAGAAAGTATACGTCGTTATCGCCGCCGTTATACGAGCCAGTTCGGTCGCGTTTGGAGCTCGCAAGCAGCCATTCAGCACCCTCACGTAAAGCGTCGCAACGAAGGGCAGCACTGGCATTATGCCCTTAGCAAAAGTTCGGTTCATGGCTGTCAACTGGGATTTGACGAACTCGAAAAACTGCAATGCCCTAGCAAAACGAAACTTGCCAGTGTCATTTGTAGTGCAAAGGCATCTACGGCTGATCACCGCAAGCGATTTGAGTTTGTGAAAGCTCTGAAGGATGAGTTTGGTGACCAAATCGATTGGTTCGGACGTGGGACCCGTGAAATTGAGGACAAGGCAGAAGCGATCTACTCCTACCGCTACCACATCGTTCTTGAAAACGATCACAGCGAGTTCTTCATGACGGAAAAGTTGGCCGATGCCTATCTTGGTTGGAGTTACCCGATCTATTTCGGCGGGACGGAGGCATACTATCGTTATCCTGAAGGTAGCTTCACTGCGATTGATATTTACAACCCTCGGGAAGCGATGAGCATTCTTCATAATGTTCTTGACTCAGATACCTTCGAACAAAGCTTGCTGAGAATTGCTGAGGCCCGCAAGAGGGTTCTGTACAGCAACAATATCTGTAACATGATGGCCGAGTTCTTCAGAGAGTATCTCACCGAAGAAGCGCCATCGCCCACTCGATTGCTTCCGAAGAATCATCGTGCGGGTTTGGTGTACGGACAAGTAAAACGAGCCTTGCAACATCCTTTTCGAAGAAGCCATTTTCCGCGTTCTCGAGCGGCATAGGTTTGGCATGATTATCGCGCGTATCGAAGGTGGCCTCGGCAACCAAATGTTTCAGTACGCTTACGGAATGTTCCTCGCCCGTAAGCACAAAACTACTCTCTTGCTTGATGTAAGCTCCTATGAAGATAAGCCTCAACATGGCTATTTGCTGGACAATTTTCATATAGAAGCCCAAATTGCGGGTGAGAAAGACGCGCCGAAAATTCCGCGGAGATATCGCACTAAGGAAGCGAGAACTCCCTGGTGGAAAGACGGCTTTGGCCTGAATTCATTTCGCCGCTACAAAGAACAAGAATTCGGTTTTCTTCCAGCGCACCTTGAAGTGCCGAATAATCGCTACTTGGTCGGATATTGGCAAAGCGAAAAGTATTTTCCGGACATGCGTCGGGAGCTTCTCCAGCAGTTTGCGTTGCGGCATCAATTGAGCCCTAGATCTCAAGAGGTCGGCAAAAGCATGCGTAACTGCAACAGTGTTGCCTTGCACGTCCGTCGTGGCGATTACATCACGAGTACTTCGGCGGCGCAAATCTATGAACACTTAAGCATCGAATACTATCAGCGCTCGCTTCAAGAATGGACCAAGGATATACAAGATCCCAGAGTCTTTATCTTCTCCAACGATATCGCTTGGTGTCGCGAACAGTTCAATCTGCCTTGGCAAACACAGTTTGTTGATCACACCAACGTTGATACGGCATTTGAAGACATGTGGATGATGCTGCAGGCCTCATGTCTAATCATGGCCAACAGTACGTTCAGTTGGTGGGCTGGCTGGTTGAATCAGCGTCCAGATCACACCGTCATTGCGCCTTCGCGCTGGTTTCGACCGGGAACGCTTAACAGTGATCATCTTCTGCCAACGAATTGGACGGTTTCGCCCGTTGATCCCCTTGCAAAATCCGATGCAACCGTTTCGCGTCATGCTGCCTAAGAACCTCAGGGAGATATGAGTTGTCCGCGCCTGCTATATCGGTTGTGATGCCCGTCTACAACGGTGAAGACTATATTCTCGATTCGGTCGCTAGTATCTTGCAGCAGAGCCTTACCGACTGGGAATTGCTCGCCATCAATGACGGCAGCCAGGATCAAACTCCTGCAATCTTGGATTGGTTTGGCTTGCAGGACAGCCGTATCCGCGTCATTCACCAAAATAACACCGGATTGGTAGGCGCGCTCAACCGTGGATTTGAACTCGCCAAAGCGCCTCTTGTTCTGCGTATGGACCACGACGATCTAGCACTCCCGAATCGGATGGCAACGCAGCTTCAGTTTATGGATCAGAATCCAGATTGCGTCGTCTGTGGCGGGGCCATCATGGAGATGGATGCCGACGGCGAGTTGCTTGGAGAATCGGTGCTGCCCCAAGATCATGAGGCCATCGTTGAAAACCTACTCACCAGACGTACGGGTCACTTTCATCCTACTACGTTGATCCGCAAGTCCGCTTTTGAGCGCACACTTGGATATCAAGAAAAGTATCGTCATATCGAAGATCACGATCTCTGGTTACAACTTTCCGAAGTCGGCGAGTTAGCAAATTTATCCGATGTAACATTGTGCTATCGTTTGCACGAGCAGAGTGTTTGTTGGCGGCAAGCGGATTTCAGGCGCGAGCAGATGAATAGCTTGATGGACGCAACCTACCAGCGTCTTGGGCTTGAGCCAGTTGAAGGAGCGATCCTGGAAAAGACTATCCAGCGGCATAGCGCAGGACCTGGAAAATGGGCCCGTGCTGCCGCCAAACGGGGAAAGAGTAGGGCGGCCACGAAGCATTTGCGAAGGTTACGTGCTAGCGATGCCGAGTTTGCCTACAAGCTTCGGATGACCATCGAAACCAACTTGCGACTCCTGACGGCTCAAGCAAAACAGCTGATCAAGCGAGAGAATAGTTCAAATGCGATCGCAGAAGCCCCAGGCTTTCCAGATTGGCAAGCAAGGTGGCAGAGCCGGAATCAAAAGAAAGCAGCTTAGTTAGGCGAGCGGCCGACGATTTCTTAGCAGCCGAGGTAGTGGACTAGGCAACGCGTCCCTGAAGAAAAAGATTCGTAGCCTCATCCACTACGGGTAGGCCGCCGAAAGTCAGCGTTTGGATCGGATCTGAACGGGGATTCCGTACGTTTCCTCGAAGAGATTGCCGTTCTGCCTCAACGCGAGTTGCTCTAGCGAAATGTCTTCTACGCTTTGAGCGACTATCACCAACTTCTGGCCCTCAACGCGGCTCTGAATCTCAGTGATTCTTTGGCTTCGTGACTCATCCAATGCAATTGCGATCCTTAAAATTGCAGCCAATTTGGATACAGCAACGCGATCGGTTCGGTCCAAATTCGAGTAACCGTCATGCTGTGGCTGAGGACTACTGCGTCGATGATAACGGGCCACCAAAGAAACCAACAAACGATCTTTTCGACTCACACCAAAAAACTCGCTGTTGCGAATGAGGTACATTGCGTGCTTGTGATTGCTTCGGGAGTTGATGTAGTGTCCGATCTCGTGCAGCAATGCGGCTAAGTACAGAATCAATTCCATTCGCGGTTCAAGCTTATGCTCGGACTGCAAATCTGAAAATAAATTGCGACATAGAGTAGCGACATGCCGGGCATGCTTTTCATCAAAGTCATAGCGTCTGCCAAGTGAAACAGCGGAGCGAATAATTTGGCTTCGGAAGTTGGCCGTCCAAACATCACGAATCGCTAAATCTTGAAGCAGACCATCTCGCAGATTGGTATTTGAGATCGCGATATTTTGCTGCTCAAAGGCACGGGCCAACAAGACATAACACAGAAGTGCTGGCCCGACGGTCTCTGCTTCTTGAAAGCTAATTCCGTACCTGCGGACGATCTCTTCCTCTGAAATCTGCAGCATTTCGCGCGCGAAATCATTGAGATCGTCTACTGGCAAGTGAGCAACTTGGCTTGCGTCCCAGTTCTCCAATAGGCTGTTGGCTGCAAAGCGAACATCGCCACCTAGAGCAACCATCTCCAATTGAGATTCGTTGCTGATGTGCTCGCGAATCTGAGCTACCACTCGCAAAATTTGACTTTCCAGCACCACACGCTTCTTCGACTTGGGTGCGTTGTACTTATCGAGCATTTCCAGCAAACGCAAAGAACCAAGTCGATAAGTGTGCGACGAAAGCACGTTTCCAGATTGGACGACGAGCACTTCTGTTGCGCCGCCGCCGACTTCGACCACAACCGATTGACTGGCAGTAAGTTTTGCATCGGCTTGAAGCTGAGGCTGAATGCCCATGTAGGTGATTCGATTTACCTCCGCCTCGTCCAAAGGCTCGACCTCCAGACCAGTGCCGATGAAGACGCGATCGATAAAAGCCAATCGATTGGAGGCTTCGCGAACTGCGCTGGTAGCAACAACCCGAATTCGATCAGGCTGGTCAATTCCGTATTGAGCCAGCAAGTGGCGATAACTCTTTAGAACCCGCACGCATTGTTCAATTGAGGACTTTCGAATCCGACGATTGGTAAAAGTGTCTTTGCCAATGGTTACTGGCTGGGACAAACTTTCCAGCAAATGTACACCACCGTCGGCATCAATCTCGGCTATGGCCATCCGAATGCTAGTCGCGCCGATATCGATGACTGCTACCGGTTCTTTGGCAGCCTGGTCAATGCTGAGAGTGGACGCGGCGGATGACATGAGTGATTGGTAATTCTAGATTGGTGAAATAGGGCGGGAATTCGAGCCTCGCAGTTCACGACCCCAATTTTAGGCGTCTTACACTCTGAGGCTACTTGAAACGGATCATGCAGCTTACCCAAGATTCAGCAAGAAATGCTTTTGGCTTCGCGAATTTTTGATGAGGAAAGCCAAATTGGCTTCTTATTCCCGTTCCAGCCACTCTCGCACAGCGCGCATCACGCCTTCGGTCTTTTGAGCGCTATCATAGAAATGCGTAGTCCAGCCACGTTGGTTCGCCGCTTCCAAGTTTTCGCTGCGATCATCGGTAAAAAACAACTTCGCCCCAGAACGACCAGCACGCTTTTCACTGGCGTCATAGATCCCAGAATCGGGCTTCATCGAACCAACTTCGAAGCTCAAGATCGCAAACTCAAACCAGTCCCCAGGCACGGGCCATTGCTGTTTGGCAATCCAATTCCAATGAGCCGAGCAGGTATTTGAAAGAATGCCCATTGGAATCGCTTCGGACCTAAGTAGCTCCAGAACTTTTAGAATGGGCTCATTGAGCGTAAATATTGAGCTCACCGCTTCCAGGATATCCTCGTTTTCGAGCGAAGTTTCCAGCGCCGAGTTGATCTGCTGGCAGTACTGTTGCTCGCTCAAAAGGCCCGTTTCAAAACGATCTTCCAAACCGGAATCAAAGGCGATTTGGCGCACGAGCTCTGGCGGACGTCCGGCCAGCTCAGCAAGTTGGTCCACGGCCCTCTGATGCTCGAATTCAACAAGTACCATTCCCAGATCGAAAAAAGCAAACAAGTCGCGGCCAGGCATAGATTAAAGCTCGCGGATGCGAATATTGCGATACAAGGCTTCTGTAGGCGGCCCCGAATGAATTTGGAGGCCAATGATTCCGGACTTGCCAATATCTTTATCTTCTTCGGTGTAATCGACAGTTATGTTTCCATTCAGATAAAGCTTGACCGAATCGCCCGTGGCCACGATTTTCAGTTCATTCCACTGGCCGTCTTTGAACCATTCCTTGACTTTGTCCGCAGGTCCTTCGGCCAGCATCTTACGTCTTCGCGACTCGTCGTACAAAGCGCCCCAAACGGGTCGCTTAAACGCGACGCCAATATCACACTGGTAGCCTTTCACTTCATGGTCGTTCGGAATGCGCTCGGAGCGAAATTGCACTCCCGCATTATTGCCTTGCCCGCGGACTTTCGCTTCCAGTATCAATTCAAAGTCTTCGTACTTTTTCTCCGTGCACAGAAACTCGTTGTTGGGAATTTTGTCCTTTAGCGTTCCTGCGACGACACAGCCTTTTTCAACGCGAAAGTACTTGTCGTTCCCTTCCCAGCCCTTGAGCGTCTTGCCATCAAACAGCCACTCAAAGCCTTCTTCAAGTTTGGGACGCTCCTCTGCTTTGGCGTCATTGGCACTGGTAGCAGGTGCCCACAAGAACTGAGCCGCGACAACTAGCAGCAATACTGCGAGGCATGGCGCTGCTCGGAGTTTTGAAACCGGAAAGGAAACTGACACTCGATTCATGGTTAACTGCACCATTGTTATAGGAGAGGTCTGGATTGAACTACCCAGCAAAGTATGCCAAAAGTAGACTTAGTAGCCGACTACTTTAGCAGAAAACCCTCGTCGAATTGCCATGACCCAACAACTGAACAAGTACAGCTCTCGTATCACGCAACCCAAAAGCCAGGGTGCTTCCCAAGCGATGCTTTATGCAACGGGTTTGCAGCCTGAAGACATGAACAAGGCCCAAGTTGGCATTGGGAGTGTTTGGTATGACGGCAATTCTTGCAACATGCACCTCAATAAACTGGCCGACGCCGTCAAGGAAGGCGTTGTCAAAGCGGGTTTGGTCGGCATGCGTTTCAACACGATCGGGGTGAGCGATGGCATCTCGATGGGGACCGAGGGCATGAGCTACTCGCTCCAGTCGCGCGATCTGATTGCAGATTCGATCGAGACCATTATGGGCGGCCAGTGGTACGATGGTTTGGTGACACTTCCAGGCTGTGACAAGAACATGCCGGGCTGCCTCATTGCCATGGGGCGGCTCAATCGTCCTTCCTTGATGGTGTATGGGGGGACTATCAAGCCCGGAGTCTGCAGTGCTGGAACTCCGCTCGACATCGTTTCGGCCTTCCAGTCCTATGGGCAATACCTCGCCGGCGATATCTCCGATGAGGAACGCGAGTCCATTGTGCGCAAGTCCTGCCCCGGTGCGGGAGCTTGTGGAGGAATGTACACGGCGAACACCATGGCCAGCGCGATCGAAGCGCTCGGCATGAGCCTGCCTTACAGTGCTTCCATTCCAGCGGAGAATCCTGAAAAGATCGAAGAATGCCATCAGGCTGGCGCAGCTGTTTTGAACTTGCTCGAAATGGATCTCAAACCACGTGACATCATGACGCGTGAAGCCTTTGAAAACGCCATGACCATTGTGATTGCACTGGGTGGCTCCACGAATGCAGTTTTGCACCTAATTGCCATGGCTCGCAGCGTGGGAATCGACCTGGGCATCGATGACTTCCAAGCCGTTAGCGATCGAGTACCCTACATTGCCGATTTGAAGCCCAGCGGCAAGTTTGTGCAAGAAGACTTGCACTCGATTGGCGGCACGCCTGGAGCCATGAAGTACTTGATGGAGAAGGGCTATATCAACGGTGACTGCATGACAGTTACTGGAAAATCACTTGGCGACAATTTGGAACCCTTACCTGGACTGAAAGAAGGGCAATCCATTATTCAGCCCGTGGAATCGCCCATCAAGTCCACCGGTCACATCCAGATTCTGCGTGGCAATCTCGCGCCCGAAGGATCCGTGGCCAAAATTACTGGAAAAGAAGGGCTTACCTTCTCGGGTACTGCCAAGTGTTACGACAGCGAAGAGCTCATGCTGAAAGCTTTAGAGGAAAAGAAGATCGGCAAGGGCGATGTCATCATCATTCGCTATGAGGGTCCTCAAGGCGGACCTGGTATGCCAGAAATGCTCACACCTACCTCCGCCATCATGGGCGCGGGTCTTGGTAGTGACGTTGCGCTGCTGACGGACGGACGATTCTCTGGCGGTTCCCACGGGTTTATTGTCGGCCACGTCACGCCGGAAGCTCAAGTCGGCGGCCCCATCGCCTTGGTGCAAGATGGTGATATTGTTTCACTCGACGCCGAGAAGAATTTGTTAGAATTCGACGTTAGCGACGAAGAGATGCAGTCGCGACGCGCCGCCTGGAGTGCTCCACCCCTCAAGGCAAATCGCGGAACCCTCTACAAATACATCAAGAATGTAAAGAGCGCTTCCGAAGGCTGCGTCACCGACGAATAGTCGCCAAGTAGGCCGATAACAAGCGCAGCGCAGTTACGGCGTCCGTCCGAGTTGGTCACGGGACGGATAGCCATTACGCGAGTCCATGTAATTGGAGATACTCCGCCAAGCTTCGCTTTGAGATCGTCGTAGCTTGAACTCATGAAAAGTTCGGTCGTACCTTCCCTCGAAGGTCGTGCCGACAATCTCCAAACCCTGGGTTTTCGCCATCCAGTAGTCGCCATTGCTCGGATGCACAAGAGTAACTACGCCCGCACAGAAGCGGTGGCGGAAGGGCGGAAGCGACGATCATAAAGCAAATTGCAAACTTCATCTGTGACGAACGCTGCCAGATTTCCAGGAATTTGCAACTCGATTTATCATTCGCGGCAAACGCCTGACCGAGTTAATCGTGGAGCGCCGGATAGTCAGAAAATGTGTTCGGGTTCAACACGTCCAACTGCTTGAGGTGTCGAGACCGACTTCACAGCCCAAGATTCCTCAGCTTCCGAGGATGATGCAACCGCTAGCTCGTAGGATTTTGGTCAAGCCGCTGAAGTGTGTCACGCCGCCAGCTGTTAGCAGTCCTGAAAACTCGCAGACTTGTCGTCACTCAATAGACACCTCTGGCAGTTGGCCCGATTCGTTCCAAATGTCGAGTTGTCCAACTGATGCGGATATGCATCCCGTCCAACCAACTTAGGTGTTGTTATCTGTTACTAGTCAATTGCAGGCAGTGCAGAGCACCCTGAGGCCAATGCAGCTTGGATAAAATCCTGTACTCACTTTCTTGGACAGCCTAGCTGGTTCCGTCGAAGACCATGTGATGCTCCCCCGGTTTCCATCCGGTTATTGCGTGATTGCCACTGGGCTAGACTTTGACCACGATAAGAGATACAGGATGAGGAACAGTTAAGTAGGTGTTTTTCGATTCTCCGATCTGTTTTAGGAAAGCTATCGTCAGTTCACGACACTCAATCGGTAGCCTATCGAATAGAGACTGAAGCAAGAAGCTAAGTATGTCATTTTGCAAGGTCTCATCCGATTCTGGGTCGTTAAGAGTCGCGTCAATGCGGATTCTTTTGAAGTTGACATTCAATTTGACCAAGCTTGCGATTACATCGTGCTCAAACCAAATATTGTGGTTTTGGTGGTGACTCCAAAAGATATTCGCGAGTTGGTTCATTTCCTCAAACGGCGCGACTGCGATTACCACTGCTCCTTCTGGACTACACAACCTCATTAGATCAACCAGGGATTCTGTTAGATTCTCCATGTAGTAGATTGAGTGTACGGCGATTACGTGATCGTAAGTTTCATTGGCAAGCTGGCTAGACAAACATTTGGAATGCTCTTTGGCCGGAATCGTTATCTGACAACTCCGTTCTTAGCAAGCCATGCCGACCGTTTTGTCGGTGTCCCGAATTGATGCCTTTGAAGGACTTGGGAGTGAGTTCCGCCAATGAGCTCGCCTACCAATAAGACCCGAAGTGTTATTCGAGATAAAGGGAATCATCATCCTGCAACTCGTCAACTGAGTCTGGCTCTGGCAACGCAGGCAAACTTTCTTTTA
>JBCCEO010000265.1:0-9697 GCA_039030255.1 Planctomycetota bacterium
ACACTGCCATCGACCTGGCCAAGAAACTCAAGCCTGACCTGGCCTTGATGGACATCAAGCTCAAGGGAGATATGACGGGCATCGAAGCCGCCGCCGCTATCAAGGAGCATGTAGATATTCCCATCATTTTTCTCACCGCCAATGCGGATCCAGCGACGCTAAATCGCGCGAAGATCACGGAGCCACACGGCTATATTCTCAAGCCTTTCAAAGACATCGACATCCACACAACGATTGAGATGGCGATGCACAAGCATGGCAAGGAGAAGCAGATGCGTGACGAGAACGAATGGCTCAAAAGCTTGGGAGAATACAAGGCCAGTGCGAAGCACTTCTTCGTAAAGCAAAAGCAAGGTCAGATTCGCCTCAACCTAGAAGATGTCGTGATGGTGGAAGCCCTAAAAGACTATGTCACCATACACACTATGAGCGATGCTTACAAGATTCACTCCACCATGAAGGAGATAGAAAAGAAGCTCGCCAACCAAGACTTGATGCGTGTGCACAGAAGTACGATTGTCAACTTGAATTATGTGAAGGCCTTAAAAGGAGGTGACCTAATCATGGAAAAAGCAGAACATCAAGTGGCTGTAGGCGGAAGCTACCGTCAAGCGCTGTCTGAGAGAATCAACCTGTTGTGAGTGCCAAGCAGCAAGACAGAAAGGCTATAAATCAGGCGTTCTGGGATGCCCGCGTGGAACATCATGTCCAATCGGATTTTTATGATCAGAAGTCATTTTTAGAGGGCAGAAACTCACTTAACCCTTACGAACTTGACTTGCTCGGTGACGTTAGCGACACACGCACCATACACTTCCAATGTCACTTTGGTCAAGACACTCTTTCGCTGGCTAGAATGGGAGCGAGCTGTGTAGGTGTGGATTTAAGTAAAGAGGCTGTCGATACGGCTAACTCGCTTGCGCATAAGCTGGATCTCGACGCCCGTTTTATATGCAGTGATGTGTTGGAAACAGAGAAGCACGTGGACGATCTGTTCGATTTGGTTTTCACGAGCTATGGAACCATGTCCGCGATTTTTGTCTCAAAATCGCCGAGTCTTTTGATTATCGCTTTAACAAGGTACGGCATATCTTCCAATCGGTCCCGAAGCGGCGGAAGAATCAAACTTACCACGTTCAGTCTCGGTAGCAGGTCGTGTCGAAAGTCACCTTCTCTCACCAGGTCTTCTAAAGGTTCATTGGTTGCGGCTACAAATCTCACCTCAACCTTAATCGGTTTATAGTCTCCAACGCGAGTAAATGCTTGAGATTCAATCACTCTAAGGAGTTTCGACTGGACAGTTGGGGAGAGCGTACCTAGCTCATCAAGAAATAGATCCCCTCCGTTTGCAGCTTCAATTAACCCCTTTCGATCACTAATGGCAGAAGTAAAGGCGCCCTTTACATGTCCAAAGAGCTCAGACTCAACCAAACTGTCGCTAAAATCTGCACAACTCTGCGAAATTTGAGGTCCGGCTACTTGGTTCGAGCTTATCTTTAGAATCAACTGAGCCAGAGGTTCCTTTCCAGTTCCAGACTCCCCTCTGATTAGTACGTTTGCCCGACTCCACGCGACAAGTCGCGCTTGTTTGAGAACTTCTAAGAGCGACACTGAACGCCCAGCAATCACTCCGGAAGGGTCAGGGATCAGTCCATTCCGCTCCAGGCACCCAGCGAATTCCTTCAGTGCGATACTTGGGGTTTCGGCACTCTTGGCAATAAACTCGCGCACACCTAATCGCGAGTACTGCTCATCAATCCTGTCCTTGTGCTCCTCATTACTTGAAAGTATGACAATTGGAAGTCTGGGAAACTCATTGCGAATGGCGCGTATCAGATCAAGTCCGAAATAGGCCTCTGGTGTACGGTCCCGCTCGCAACCGACAGGCATGCCCGGTATGATCTCGCTACTCTCTTTGGTTACACTCCCAGTTAGAAACTCTAAGTCGACAAAAACACAGGCCCACCTATTTTCAGCCACACAATTCCATCCGCCTCGCACAACATCAAGGGTCCCTTGTATGTCGTTAACAACTATGTCGCCCACCTTTGCTGTAACAGGTCTCTGCCCCCGAAAAAAAACTGCACGAGCAACATAGTCGCTTTTCCTGTGGCCTCTCACGTCCTCGGTCTCATCCAGGATACGTCGCTCGTCGCACCAAGTGAACCGATCTTGATTTGCGCGTTTTCCACCGTAGATGCTTCCCCATTGATCGTCAATCACCAATATTCTTGGGAGTGAAGCGAATGAACCGGTGGGGACATCAATCATCTGCCTGCATCTCCATATCCCAGCTGGTCCCGGCAAGCCTTGGTAGATCTTCAAGAGTCCTCTTCAGCTCGGCGCATGAACCTAGAAAGTCTTTAGCATACGGTACACATTGTGTCGCAGTTTTCGGATCTAGCGGGCGCGGACGGTCGCGAAGACAGCAGATTAATCTCTCATATGCATCGTCCATTTCTTCAACTCGCTTGCGTGCTAACTCGCGCAAATGCGCTGTACGCACCAGCCAGAGCTTCTCACAAGCTCCCGCTAAAGGTTCTCGAATCTCCTTCGGCAGCCGGGCCAATGGGACATCAAGGAAGCACGATTTCGGCGAAAGCTCTACATGGGCCTTTTCTACGACCCAATGTGCAACCCTAGACTTTCGTACCCACTGAGTCAGAGTAAATTGCATGAAGTCTTCCTCAAACTCAGGGCATAGATCCTCTGGCGAATTACTTATCTTCTCGACCCAATAACGCAATTGCTGCAGATAGTGGTTTGCAAGCCACTGGTGGCACAAATTGCCCCTAATGGTTGCCCATTCTTCAACATTCATTCAGCCACCAGTTTGTCCGTCAATTGGTTGTAAACCTCCGCCACTTCAATTGGACTCAAAGGTTGTGACTTGTTGGTTTCTAGCCGCTCCAGAAAAGAACGAATACATTCACCGGTATTACCTAGCCGCTCACGCAGCCCTCGCTGCAACGAAGCACCCAACACGTCAGTCCAATTTGCTGCATCCTTGAACCATGCACTCTGAGATTCGTTTCTCAGCGCTTTAACATCGCATTCGTTCAAATGCTCAGCACCACTCAGCCTGATAGCTTTTTTGATCGAGGCATCGTATTCGAATGACTCAAACACAACATTCGTAAGCAAGTACCCCTCGCACAGATGTGAAAGTGCGCAAAATAAACCCATCGATTCTGGAGGCCTTATTGCCTCTGGAAAATCGGCAACCCTGCGCGAACTGCCTCTCACAAACGCCAACAGTTCGCGCCCTTCGTCTTGTCGTAACGCTTCTTTTGCAGACTCAATTTTGCGTTGAATTGCGAAATGAGAATCCTCCGGAGCTTTCGGATCGCATGCGCCGTTTCCACCGTAGAAAACGGTATTCTCTAGCCGCCCGTATTCAGGCTTGATAGGCATATCTCGAAAATGCCGCAGTACGAGCGTCACATCTTCAGGTTTCGGATCTCTCTGCATGTCCTCGGGAGAACCGTGAACTACGGTCCGGCCGTCGAAAATGGTTCGCCATTGCTTCTGTGATGTCGTTATCAAAGCTACTCTCTCTGCGGACACCTTAAATGAATCAGCCATCGCAGTAGCGCGTTTCCTATTTCGATCTATAATCGCGACAATCATCCCTGTCTCAATCATTCATTGCCAAAAAACCCGACAACAACACCCGGAGACCCGGGATCACGAATTTCAAACCTTGTTACCTGGGCTGAAGCTCCGATCCACAATTTGTCGGGCTCTTCACCGGGAGCGGTTGCCCAACCAACCGCACCAATGATGAAACGAAGCAACAATCTGGTCCCTTCGTGATTTGTCACTGCAGACGCAGAACCCTCTTTTCCTGGAGAAGGAATCACCTCCATCAGCTTTGCAACTAACTCAGCTAGATTTTGGCGAAGTCGCTCAGTCGACTCTGGCTCGGATGCACGAATCGACACGGAGGACTGATCAAGCCTTATTTCAGTTTCGCAATTACCCAGCCACGCTAAGAATTCACAGAATCGAGATAGCGTTTGCTTGAACTCCTTCTCGTCATCAAACCGCTCAATGGCCAGCAACTCGGGCGGCTTAGACGACAAGACCGATTTCAACTCGCAGTTCCTGCCTCTCGTCACAATTGCCATCAATAGCCATACTGCACCAACGGACAGACCGTCGCTGTTAGGATCAAAAACTTCTTTCAGCCAGTCCTGAAGGTTCTCGCTGAGCACTATACCCTTTTCCGTTTCTGTACATAAATCTGCGACCGAACAATTCAGAAGGCAAGACAACATTTCAGCAAGATCACTATCTTTGGTAGCAGTGTCAATCTTATCATGATTTAGTTCAAGAGCCAGAAAATCTCGCCAATCACAAGCGAGCAGACGCGCGGCTTTTTCTAATTTTCGATAGGTCGCTTCAGGAATCGGCGCACCCTTATCCTCTGGAATACTAACGAGTTCGATATCGCGTTCGTCTTCGAGCGGAGTAACCTCTTGATACTTGACTGAAGAAGCAACGTGAACCGGAAGATTCCGTGCTGTGTACTCAGAAAGCAAGGATATGAAAAGGCTATACGCGGGGCCCCTGAAGTCCTTAGGAAGGACGTTGTAGAAATGCTCCTTACGCGATTCTCTATCCTCCGCGATTGCCGCCGCCGCCTTGACATACGGTTCGTCTGGCAGATTCACGTCTATCAGCCGAATCGTATAGGGCGCGAGTGACTGCTTAAACAACTCGACAACCTGGTCAGCGTCGAGTTTTCTGGCGACCGGATCCGTACATTGGGGCGTGTCTATTCGTATCTGCGAACCGGCCAGTCGTTCGTTCACGACACCTATGATTTGTTTTAGTCGATCTTGCTTCACCCGAGTATCTTCGAAATACACCACGGAAATAGTTTGCGTCATGTCGTTTCTCCACCAGAGCTTCTCGGCAAAGGAAGTGTGGACTTCCAAAGCGTTTTGTCATGGATATCTCGAAAACAAATATCTACTACCTCGGGGTCCGACTCATACTCTTTGACATAATACCACATTGCATCTCGAGTATGCGGCTCACCGGTTAGGCTATTGCGAATCCCAGGCGGGCCATAATTAAAGATAAATAGGCACAGATGCCCCCCCTTGTTCCTCCCCGCCAAAACAGTGATCGGATGTTCATCGAAGGCGTATGCAACAACATTTCGAAATGCGCAAACCAACGCTGCAATGAGAGACTGCTCGTGTTTCGAGGGAATCGAATCATCCTCATCCTCAGCCTCTTCGCCCATAAACAGCTTCTCCAGCCTATCTCTCAAGTCTTCCGCCAACACTTTAGAGAAGTCTATTGGATGCCAAACATAACGATTGCCTCGAAGGCCACGATACCCCTTGGTCAATTCCATAACTACTTTGTATTCAAACGCAATTACGAATGCCACTAGAATACAGTCACGCAACCCTCTTGGCAGATTTTGCAACTCAATACCATGATCAACGTAAGGGAAAGAGCTGCGATGCATCGTCTTACAAAACCCTGACACCTGGCCCAGTTTCGATTTCACTTCCGTAATGAAAGGCTCTCTCTCGGAGGGATCAGCTGCAAATTGAAATGCAAACATTTTCTTGACCTCGCGCAACACATCCTTTGGCGTTTCATCATCAATAAGGGTAATTAACTTTTTAATCTCGTGAGACTGCGCTCTTCTCGCTGAGTAGTGCTGTGTGTTCTCCGCTGTCGCTAGCGCCTCTGCCGTGCGAAGCTGGCCATAAATCAGCTCCAGCGTCCGCTTGAGTTGCCGTACAAGTTCGGGACGAATAGGGAAAGAAGTGAATAGATTCACGGTACCCAAGCCACTTGGCACCTCAAAATACCCCTGCACAACTTTGATACTCGGCTCCATGGGTATCACATAATACTCACTTACACCGTCCTCAAACGAAGTCGGTTCATCCGAAAAGCCAGTGGATGCTGCATTGAACGCATCTCGATGTTCTGGACACTCTCCACTAGCTTCAAATGCGTCTTTAGGCTTGAAGCCAAATATTGAGCCCCACAACCTTGAAAACAGTTTCTCTGATTCATCACGACATGGCGGACAGAATTGATTCGCGATACGAATTGGGGGAAATGGAGTCACTTTCGAACGATGACTTCCCTTTTCAAGCTTCTCAAGAACTGCCTTTGCTGCAGCAAGTGCTGACTCTGGGCTTTCCCCCTCAAATGGTACACTTATATGGAGAATTGAGTCCGAGAACTCTTTGTCGATAACGCCATCCCTTACAAACCGAAACGCAGCAATACTCTTCAACTCATCCTTGATACGGTAACGCACGCCCTTGTTCTCATCCAACCATGAAGTAAAACCGCCGATCGAATAGCCGTCCAATGTTTGTTCATAGATCTCTGCCATCCACTGACGCAACGGAATGTTTGTAAAACCCTTGCTAATATCTCCTTCTTGAGAAAACTCAAATCCATAGCCAGGTGGCCGATTCATATCGCCAACTGTGTCAACACGGCCCTGCTTACCAAGAGTAATCCGGGAATAACCGGGCCAAACGTAAAAACGCTTCACTGGCATTTCCGTCCAACCCGAAGCATCTTGCCGGAATATTTGCAACAGAGCATCAGCAATTAGTTGACACACGCGATCTGATAAATCGCGAAACTGACTGATCGAGTCAACATCCCCGATTTTTACGAATTTTTGTATATCCTCGCGGCACGTGCGCTGGCAATCAGATAGCACATCCCAAGCATAAGCTGCCTCCCCCACTACCTTGCCTCCATTACCATCGATAAGAACGAGCCAAATCGGCGAGACTTTGGCGCATCAATCACTTCACTTGGACCTTCTTCAACAATTCTGCCACCGTCTAGGAAAAGCACGCGATCTGCACTCTGCCTTGCGAATCCAATCAAGTGTGTCGTCAAAAGTATTGCAACACCGGTGCCACTAAGCACTTTCAATCGACCAAGAATTCTCGAGACATACTCGACATCCAAGGCTGAAGTTATCTCATCCAGCAACAAGTACTTTGGCTTTAGAACCACGTGTCGAACGAAAGCACATATTTGTTGCTGCCCTACTGAAACTTGATTTGGGTAACGATCGACAAACGTCGACATTTTCAATTCGGCAACCAACTCTTCGACCAGACTTAAATCCTTAATTCCCCGCGCTTGCAAAGGCATAACAATATTTTGACGAAGAGACATGTTCGGCCACAAGCCAAGACGTTGATCTACTTTGGTCAACTCCGGCCTGGGGGCTTTCGCTGACCAACCATCGTTAGCCACCGCGAACAAACGGCCATCAATATCGATCTCTCCACTACTTGCGACATCAGTCATCGCCAACACATTCAACAGCGTCGTCTTTCCACTCCCACTGGGGCCAAGGAGCGTCGTAATTGTGCCTGCCTCCAGCTTAAGACTGACATCCTGGAAGACGAGTTTGCCTCCGAACGATTTGCTCAACCCACTTGCAGTCAGCATCGGAATCTCCAAATTAAGACCGTGATAAGTCGCGACTGAAACGTGATTTGAGGAAACTTGCCAGCAAGTTCAACGGAACGCATATCAATATAAAAAACACCGCAAGCAAGCTATAAATCTCGACAGGCTTGTATATCTGCGAGTTGATGCGCTGCGCAACACGGAAAATTTCATCCACAGAAATCAGACTAGCAAACAGCGTCGACTGCAGCATGACAATCTGGATCTGCAACATCCCAGGAAGCAACTGCCGCAACGCAATCGGCATACCGATCGACCAAACAATCCGAGCGTCGCTTAGGCCACAGAGTCTCCCAGCCGTGATGTACTGTCGTGGAAAATTCCCCACAACCTGCAGTGTGTGATTCGCGACCAAAACCACATTAATAACGCTCAGCGAACTTGCCGCCGTAATAAATGGGTCTACAACGATATTCAGACTCATCTGAAACGGATAATGAAACCAAAACATAAAAACCAGTGCTGGGACAGCGGCAAGGAGTACAGCGAAAATCCTAACTGGCATTCCAAACAGAATCGTCCATCTCGCTGCAAGAAGCCCCAAGACTACGCCCACCACCAAACCGAAAGCCCAAACAATCCCCGACAACCAAAAGGTGACCTTTAGCCCCTCCCAGAATTCGGCATAGTGATTCTGAAGAATTACTATCATGTCCACCGGACCACCTCAAGGCTACGAAATCTCTTATTCGAATGGAGTTGCGACGCGATAGAACAACTTCCCCGATTCTTCGTAGCGCTCGAGAATTTCGTCAACTACGCCACGGTTCTGAAGGTCCATCAACGAGACATTCAGCATGTCCCGCAAACGGAACTCCCCAGCCCTTGTCATATAGACATTTGGAAAGACGCGAATCGGGTTTTCCACAGCCACATTTACGAGTTTCCCTGGGTTATTCTCTAGAAACGCAAGCCCTTGCGATGGCTCTGCAAAAAACACATCCGCCTTGCCAGCTACAACATCAAGAAATAACTGCGGCTCCCCAGCAAGGTCTGGGTAGGACACGAGTTCCGCATCCGGAAACTGAGTTCTTGCAATCACCTCTGGAGTCGAACCATCCATTGCGGCAATTCGCACTCCCGGAGCATTCAGCTCATCCCATCCATCACTTCCATCAAACCGCTCATCGTCGGGACGTACCCACACCCCTATCCCGCTATAGTAGACCGGCTGCGAAAGCGTCGCCAACTTGCCGCGTGCTGGATTCGCCCATACAGGAGACGCAATTAGATCATAGCGATTTGCATCTAGCCCCTGAATCATTGTTCCCCACCCAACTTCCTCGACCCATTCAAGCTCTAGGCTCGCGCCGGTTGCAATTTCTTCCAGGATATCGATAAAGATGCCTGACACTTCTCCCGTTGCACTATCTACTGAACACCCGGGTGGGTAATTTACATAAGCTACGCGGAGCTTACCAGAATCTAAGATTTGCTCGAAAGCGTCCGAGGAACCCGGAATCGCAGTTGTCGACTCATTTTTTTCACGGAGGGATACCAAATTGACGACAGATGCTATCAGGGCGATAATCGCCAGGATGCATGCAATTTGAGCGAGAGTTTCTTTTTTCATTTTTTGCTCCTGTTTTTCGCCATGCGATTTACTATTTCGCTAGTCTGCACATGCCATGCCAAGCAAAAAGATGGTTATTTCCGCCTTGCGAATTTCAGGATTACACTAGCGGGTAGCAGAATCGCTACTAACCCCCGCATGAAAGTCAGTAAGACATTCACGAACGCAAACGATGCTCTGGTTTGGCATACAGCTTGCAGGCTAGAGAGAATTCGAATGAGTTGTTGAAGTTAACCTATTCGTATTGTAGGATTCCGAATGGAAAGCTTAGGATTCCTTGGATAAAGCGTTCAGCCAAGCAATGATTCTTGCTGCTAGACAGGTCTTGAGCGGATTAGCACATGACTACGATTTCACAAATTGAAATTCACACCTTTCATCAAATCTCGAATTTCATTCGGATGTTGGGGCACGAAGAGACAGCACTCGGCGAACAAGCTGAGGACGCGGCTATGAGAGTTGTGCGCCACGAGCTGTTTGAGAGCGTGAACTCAATTCAGCGCCTTCGCACTTATATGGAATATCAGGTGTGGTGCGTTTGGGATTTCATGAGTATCGCGAAGTCAATTCAACACCGAATCAATCCTCAAACAATGCCTTGGATTCCTCCCGATGACCCAGAGTCTGTGGCATTAC
>JBCCEO010000266.1:0-9660 GCA_039030255.1 Planctomycetota bacterium
ATAAAAAGCTGCCGTAATTACGAAGTAAAAGCGAGGAAGCTCCGCAAGCAGTATGCCTTTTGGAAATGCTACTTACGAAATGCGCGGTGGACAATCCAGCAAAGGAATGCGCATAGAATTGCTGCCAATCGGACTCTATAAACGGAAACACGCTCCCTACTTTTATCTTCGAAGAGTAGATCCACATGAAAAGTTCTGATGGTCCAAGTGAACAGAAGGTTGATAGCCCCAAAAGAAAAACTTGGCGATCCTTCTTTTTGAAGCTCGGGATCTTGCTAGTCGTGATCTGGTTTGGAGGTGACTTTGCTTACTCCTGCTATGTCCGCTATCGCATTCAAGAGTGGGAATCGAAAGTCCCCTGGACTGAGGATGGATTTACACAAGACGCAAAAGAGCTTGAGGGCGGTGAAGGGCAAATTGCCTTGCTAATGGTGCACGGCTTCAACGATACGCCGCAGATGTATCGCAAGCTGCTGCCAGAGTTGAAGGAGGACTATCATTGCAAAGCGATTTTGCTCCCAGGCTTTGGCCGAGATGTCGCCACCTACGCCGCCTCGACGAAGGAAGAGTGGTTGACCAAGGTAGATTCTGAAGTCCAGCAGCTGCGTCAGGGCCATGAACAAGTTTGGATCGTCGCCCATTCGCTGGGCGGTGCGATCACCATCAACCACGTTCTAAACAATCCTGAATCAGTTGATGGAGTTGTTCTGCTCGCGCCGGCCATTGAAGTCTCCAGCAAACGCAGTCCGATGTTTTCGACGCGATTCTGGCATGAGTTCAACAAGATTGCCTTGCCTTCCACACGTGTGACTTGTTCGCCTTATCCTATGGACGCCAAAGATGAACAGGAGCAAGAGCGTGAGCTTCGCAACATCTTTTCTCCAACCCAAGTTGTCGACAACACGTTTCAGCTGATTGACGCCAATCGCGGGCGAGCCAAAGAGATCAGCATTCCCGCACTGGTGATCTTGGCAACGGACGACACGGTGGTCGATTCTCCAGCCATCGAATCCTTTTATGAGGGACTTGGCAGCAGCAAGAAGAAGCTCGTCAAGCTCGACAATTCTGGCCACATGGTGCCCGTCGATTTCGAATGGCAGGATATTGTGGCGGAAACGAGGTCTTTTGTCTCAGGCGAGTAACTCCTTTTTCACAAGGCCCTGAAAGCGACCTAGGGAGACTTCCCTCACGAATTCGCCGAAAGCCGGTACATCTGGCGATTCTTGTTTTTGTGCAGTTCTGTCAATCTTGGCGTTAAGAACCATGGGGTGCTCCCAAGCTTCTGCATACCTAAACGACCTCAGAAGCATCTAACTGCTTTCATCACCGTGCGTTCGTAATGAGCGCATTGCCTTCGTTCGTTATCGGCCTACTTGCGCGGTGTAATTGTTGAATCGAGGATTTTTTCACGCAACGGAATTGGATCAAGTGCCATTTGCTCTCTTGCAACGGTCTGGTCAAAAATGAGGCTGACGGTAGGCAAATCAGATCGTTGCGTCGCCAGTAGAGAAAATTGACGTGCACACCATAGCGCGAAATCGTACAACCAGGGATTCGAAGACATCGCGATCCAACAGACTAGCCCAAGTCAACTCAACACTTCAAAACTGGCATTAGGAATGCACAAAATTGCATGAAAAGCCTCACTTTGTTACAATGTGAACCGCCAACTCTCTTCGTGGCAGATTCTCATTAATGGGTAGCGAGGGGATTCAAATATGCCTTCTATCTTGGTTGCCGTTATTTGATATCACGCTACACATTCATTTTCGTCTGCAGCTAGCCTTCGTCTTCGCGCTCGGCTCGAACTATGAAACGAAAACTTCTCTTCGAAACATTGGAGTCGCGAAGACTGTTAGCAACGTATTTCGTTAGCTCCAGCGGTGATTCAGGGCCAGGTAGTCTGCGACAAGCAATTCTAGACGCCAATGCGAACGCGGGTTTTGACTCGATCCACTTCAGTCTTCCCGATGGTGATCTTCGAATCGAACCGCAAACTGCGTTTCCGAGAATCGACGATGATCTGATCATCGATGCCCGCACTCAGCCAGGATTTGGAGAAGAACCAATCGTCCAAATCTCAGGAGAATTCGTAATTCAAGCTTGGTCCGCACTGGACTTCCATGATGTTGATCGTGCTGAAGTGTACGGACTGCAAATAGCCCATTTTCCGAGCTACGCAATCTCCGCGACCGGGAGCTCAAACGTTACATTGCAACAGAATCAAGTAGGCTGGCTCTCGGGACAGCGCAGTGAGGATGCAAGAAAAAGTGAGAGCGGCATCAATGTCCGGAATTCGAACAATGTCCTGATCGGAGGAGAAGGAGCCGGCAATTACATCTCGGGCAATCGCGCCGATGCAGTGCTAGTGTTCCAAAGTAACGAAGTCACTCTCCAGGCAAACCGCATTGGAACCACTGAGGATGGTTTCGGCTTACGCTACAACCGGGATGGAATCTATGTGTCTGCAAGTGAAGATACGTGGATCGGAGGACCGGGACTGGGAAATCTGCTGTCCGGCAACGAAACGGCGATTCGCGTTGCCTCTTCTGCGCGAACGACAATTCAGGGCAATATCATTGGGACCAATCTCGGCGCAACCTCGATACTCGGGAACACTGAAGATGGCATTGAGGTGCGCGAAAGTACGGACACCATAATAGGTGCCGACGGCGATGGTATAGAAGATGACTTGGAGGGCAACGTGATCGCGGGCAATGCCCGAGGGGTTTTTGCAATCTACAGCAACAGAATCGCAGTTGGAGGAAACTGGATTGGAACTGATGCCAGCAGTTCGCAGACTTTTGGCAATGCGAAGCAAGGAATCCTCTTCTCCTTTGTTTCAGCAGGTTACATCGGCAGGAATGCAACTGGATTTGCGAACGAACCAACGGGGAACGTGATTGTCGGAAGTGAATACTCGGGAATCGAGTTGTTCCGCAGCTCAGACATCGAGATTCAAGGCAACTTCGTTGGTCTGCTCAAGAATGGCGAGGCATTTCCCAACAAACTATCAGGTGTCTTCACGCATCAAGGAGAACAAATCTCCATCGGTGGAAACTCGCGTGCGAGAGCAAATGTTATTTCTGGCAATAGTGAGCATGGCGTACACTTTGACGGCACTATTGACTCCGTCTTCGAGGGAAATTTAATCGGGACCGATGCGAGTGGCAGCGTTGGAGTACCCAACGGCTATTCTGGAATTTACCTTGTCGAAGGTTCCGGAATTCGAATCGGTGAACCCGAAAGTGCCTTTGAAGTTGGCGATCGTCACAACATCATTTCGGGCAATACCGAGTATGGAATCCGTCTTTCTAATTCACGGCGCAATACGATCACCGGCAATTTTCTAGGAGTTGGAACCGATGGTATCAGCGCGATTCCCAACGAATTTTCGGGGGTGTTACTTGAAAACGGTTCTGCTCATAACGTAGTCGGGGTGGGCACCCCACTTGCGGCTGATTCGAGAACTGCAAATGTGATTTCCGGGAACGGCCGTCATGGAGTAGAGCTTGAGGGCGCAGCAGATAACGTTATTGGAGGCAATCTCGTCGGCTTGACGAGCGACGGATCTTCGGCGCTCGCCAACGGATCGGTTGGCGTGTCCGTACATAGTGACTCGACAGATAACCTCGTCGGAATCTACGGCGGCCAAGGCGCAAGAAATGTACTTGCAGCAAGTGAGCTAGCATCCGTTGCCGCCAGCAATTCGCTCCGAACGATAATCGCTGGCAACTACGTTGGAACTGATGCGACAGCGACACATGCGATCGGTGAGCAATCCTTTGGGATCTTGCTCGGCACCAACGCTACAAATTCGATTGTCGAAGGAAATGTCGTTTCAGCTCCCCTCGCCGGGATCAGTGTTTGGTCTGCTTTTGACAACCATATGCGCGGCAATCTGATTGGGATTAACGAATTTGATCAAGTACTTCATGGCGGCCACTACGGCATCCAAGTTTCGGATGGATCGGCCAACAATATTATTGGAATTGATGACTCTGTTTCCAATGACCCGGCGCATCGAAATATTATTTCCGGCCATGCCCGTGCGGGCATTTCCATTGGGCGTGATACGCTTGGAAACGGGTTAGGGAGCTCGAGTAGCACCGACGGCAATATCATAGCAGGCAACTACATCGGGACGGATCGGTTAGGCCGCCAGGCAATTCCAAACGGATTTGACGTGCCCAATGGTGGAATCTTTTTTGCATTCTCGGCCTCGGGAACGGTCATTGGTACTACAGGAGATTCCCCAGCAGATAGCCTTGCTGGCAACCTTATAGCCGGGAACATCGGACCTGCAATTCTCTTGGGCTACGCAAGGATGGGGCAGATTAGCGGGAACCAGATAGGCGTCAACGTCGATGGAGAGCCGTTAGTGAACAGCGGTCTTGGAATCGTATCGAATGGCGCGCAGCAGAATATGATCGGCGGGCTCACGGCGATCCAAAGAAATACCATCCTCAATGCCTTTGGACCTGCAATCCGACTGAACAGAAGGTCCGTGGAAAACTCAATCGCAGGGAATCTGATCGAATCCCTGGACCCAGATTCTGCAGCCATCCTCTTGGTCGATGCGGAAAGGAATAATATTGGACTTGCTGGGTTGGCCAATCAAGTGATCTCGGCAGGAAAGGGACTCGTGATTCGCGGAGATACCTTATTTGCATCTGGGAATTCACTGAGAAACACTGTTTTCCAAAGCGATGGGCAGGCTGTTGATTTAGGAGACGATGGTCGCACGGTGAATGACCCGGGCGACGAGGATCAAGGGCCAAACGATTTGCAGAATTTTCCAGAGCTTCAAATCGCCGGATCAGCCAATGGCAGAACTGTCGTAGGTGGAGTGCTGAATTCGGAGCCGGAAACGGATTATGAAATCGAAGTATTCGCCTATGACGACTCCGGCAATATGCCTCGAGAATCGCAAGGGATTCTAATCGGGATCACTAACACAAGGACGGGCGCAAATGGGATCGCGAATTGGAGAATCACATCCGACTTTGAAATCGGACTACCCAACGTCTACGCAACGGCGACCAGTGCTGATGCTGGCGTTTCAGAATGGTCCGATCCTTACTCATCCAGAGGCTTGCTCTCGCTGCAAGTGGACAAACCTGATCTAGTCGAGGGTTGGACGATCACGGGCACAGTCACCCGCTACACTGCGGACTTGCGGGCTGAAATAGTACAACTGGATACAGACGCATCACAACTGCAAATACCTGAGTCCCTAGTTTTCCCTCAGGGCGTTGCGGCAGTCGAATTTGAATTGACCGTGCTGCGAAACGAATTAATGGAACAAGATCAAATCGTTGACATCTACGCGCGTTCGCTGGATGGCTCTGCCAACGGGTTGATTGCACTCACCGTCCGCGATGCAGTCGCGAGTTGGCATAACGCCGTGATGCCTATGGATGTCAACGGCGACGCTCGTGTCTCGGCTATTGATGCTCTACTGATCATTAACTTCTTAAATCAACCGAATGAGTTTGATCTTACAGAGCAGGATCCACAAATTGCCCTGCATATCGATGTCAACAATGACGGATCGGCAAGTGCCATTGATGCGTTGACTCTCATTGACGAACTCAACCGTCCAGAAGCCGAAGGCGAAGCGAGACCAACCAAGATTCCACGCAGCTTTGACACTGCCCTTGCTTCTATGGATTGGTTTGCCATCGAAGAAGAACTGCGAATCCGCCATTGAATTTCTAAATAGCTCTGCGATCCTACTTGCGCCTACGAAAAAACCGTTCGCTGAAGAAGCGAACGGTTTTTCAGATGCACCTCCGTCAAAGCGGCTTTGACTTAGACGCCTTCGATCTCATAGCCTTCGCGATACGGACGAGCAAGCATCGAGTTGGCTTGCTCATCGCCAACAATCTGCTCTGCTTTGTCATCCCACTTAATTTCGCGGCCAAGTCGAGCAGCGATACCGGCCAAATGGCAAGTGTTCAGCATCTTCATATGCGAGTGCACGTCCGAGATAGGCTCCTTGCGAGTCTTTACGCAATGAATAAAGTTTGCCCAATGCGCTTTCCGCTCATTGTGCTCCATAGGCAATCCTTTGTAGACCTTTTTGATGGCGTCTTCAGGCAAAGGATTTTCCTTCAGGGCTTCAACCGGAGCGCCAACGAGCTTGCCGCGATTGACAAAGATGCGGCCTTTGTCGCCTTCGATCAAGCAACCGTTGTCAGTATCGTTGCGAATCAACATTTCCGTGCCACCTGGGAACTTGGCGGTGAACATGAACTTCGTCGCCGTATTGTAGCGATCGTTCTGAGTCGCTTTGCCATCCTCGAATGGAACGGGATGTTCCGAGGTACCGCCGATGGATAGAGGGCCATCCGTCTGACCGTTCAAGGCCAGAGCCCAAGTGCAAATATCGACGTGGTGTGCACCCCAGTCAGTCAGTTTGCCACCGGAGTACTCATACCACCAGCGAAATTCGTAGTGGCAGTTCGTGTTGCCACGACCGCGTTTGCCCTTGGCTGGAGGCAAATTGCGGTAGTCGCAAAGTGGTGCGGGCCCGAGCCAACGATCCCAGTCCAATCCAGTTGGAACTTCCGCCACCGGAATCTCAGGACTGGTAGGAGCTCCACCAATGGCTGCAGATACTTTCTTGATCTTGCCAAGGCGACCCTCGTTCACGAGCGCCATTGCTTTGGCGAACAAGTGGAAGGTGCTTCGTTGCTGCGTGCCAACTTGTACGATTCTTCCGGTTTTCTTCTGTGTTTCGCGAATCAATTTGCCTTCATCGATTGTCAGCGTCAAAGGCTTTTCGCAATAGATATCCTTCCCGGCCAACATGGCTTCGACAACTGGCTTGGTGTGCCAATGATCGGGTGTCGCCACGTGAACAATTTCAACATCGTCACGCTCTAGGACTTTACGATAATCTGCATAGGTATCCGCCTTGCCGCCACTACGATTTTTGCTCATCGACTCTGCACGACCTGCATCGGCATCAGCTATCGCAACAATGTCGACCCAATCTTTAGCCGCATTCATATTGCCATTAGCCATACCACCAGCACCAATGATGCCAATGTTCATGCGGTCGTTCTTGCTCGTTTCCTGAGCTTGCGACGATTGGGAAGTGAAAATGTAAGGAACAGTTGCGGCAGCGGTTGTAGCAACGGCTGATTTTTTTAGAAAGCTACGGCGATTCTTTTTGGAAGCCATATGCAGAATCCTTGTTGTTGGAGGTGGGATGTTAGAGATATCCGAGGGTTGGGCAATCCGTGCTAAAACGCGACCAGGAATTAGTCGGCTCGGAACTCACCTAGTATAGCCAGGAAGACGGAAATTTCAGCCGTCTCGCTGGCATCTGGTAGTGCGAAACGGAATTTGGCATGGGCAGCTCAACTTACCTCTTTCCAAGTTCAACGAGGAATTGCGGGAGGCTGCCCACGCGCAGCGCGGAGGACAAGATGTGGAAGTTCGATCTTACAAATTGAAAGTGGTAACCCGTTAGCCAACTCCTAAGCCTTGGCAGTGAGGCTTTATTTCGTGGATCACATCCAGCACTGAACTAATTTCCGGCCTGCCCGGCGAGGAACGAACTTGCCTCGCCTGCGGCTTCCGTTCCGGGGAAATCTTCAGTAATCTGTTTGAGCATACGAAAAGCGCGTTGCTGTGCCGCGGGCGACGGGACATTACCGACCTTTTTCGCCTGATCCAGTTTCAACTTGGCAGCCAGCTCATTTGCGACCTCAGGTATCTTCTTCAGTCGAGCTGCATCAGGATTCACGTCGGCCGGAACGTCATATCCTTTGAAGCGAGTTTGGACCTCAGCCAGTAGTTTGTAGGCTCCCCAAGAGTCTCCGCCTGCCTCCGTCGTCTGCGCAAGTTCGATTTGCTCGTTCATTGCATTCTGAACATATCCTTGCAACGTCGCAACTGCATCTTTGACTTCGGCCTTGTTAGATCGGCGGTATCGTTTGAGACCGATGGCAGCGGCCGCAAAGTTCCCAAACTCGACTTGCGTCCAAGTCGACTTCAATTCCTGAGGCATATTCTCTGGATCAACGTTCCAACCTGCGCCTTCAAGGGCACGTTTGGCCGCTGCATCCAAATCGGACGCATTGGCACGAACGAATTGGCCATCTCCGGTAAGCACACGAGCTTGCCAAATATTCTGCAGGCTTATCTCACCCACGCCGGCCGACTTTTCGAATGCACGACTGGAATCCACGATCACAGGCCAGCTGATCCGGTGTTTTCTAATGTATTGGCTCACGCTAGACACCGACTTGCCCGAATTCACGGCGATAAAGGCAACGGGTTGTCCTTGGTATTTTCCGGCGACCGCCAGAAGATCGGGCCAGCGACCCGCACAGCGTGGTCAGCCTTCTTCGAAAAAGTAAAAGACGGCTCCTTTGCCTTTCAGGGCATCACCCGAAATCGGACCTGAATTGAGCCAACTTGTCGGCTGAACTGGAAGTGTAATCGGAGAACCTGAGCCGCTTTGAGCGAGCAAGTCCACTCCCATGGCCGAAAGGAAAAGTACAAGCAAGATTCGGAGTTTCAGCATTTCAGTAATCACACCTAATCCAAAAAATAAATTCCGTCATACAGGCCGATCATTGTAAACTCCGGCCACCAAAAGTCACGAACAAAGCCCCTCACCCTCTCTCCTTCTATTCTTTCCTGCCGCACTCAGCCAGCCCTTCGATTCTCTTGATCGAGGTAACACAACTGTTGGTAGAGCACCTCAATCTTGGTTGGGCGGTAATTGGCGGCAAGCGCCGCGCGGACCGGATTTCCAAAGATCGACTCGACTTCAATAGGTCGCTTGGCTTTGTAGTCGAGAAACATGCTGCTGTCGTAGGGAACCATGTTTTCTGTGGCATCCAACATCCGCTCTACATGGACTTCTTCAATCTCAACATCACAGGCCTTTGCCGCTGCGACAACGTCCCACATCAAATCTTCGGCCAACTGCCGAGTGGACTTGTCACGCATAATCTTGTCGGTACTCGCTCCAAGAACCACACTGAGCCCATTGAAGGGGATGTTCCAAACGAGCTTTTTCCAACGCACCAAAGCCAGATTCTCAGAAGGCTTAATGTCCATACCTGCCGAACTGAAAATCTCGGTAATCTGCCGCATGCGATTGCTGATCTTGCCCGTCAGCGCTAACGCGTATTCGCCGAAAACGATCGAGCCGTAATCCAGATGGTGGATATGCCCTGGGCCAACCTTATTGCTACATAAAAAACAACAGCCGCCGAGCACCCGTTCTTCGCCGACGATCGCGGCGGAATCCGCTTCTACGTTGAGTCCGTTTTGCAGCACCAGTACCAGGCCATTGGGCTTCAGCACTTTGCCTAGCGTTTCAGCCAGCGCCGCGTTGGAGGTAGTTTTCCAGGCGACTATGGCCACGTCAACTTGAGGGACGGAATCTGGCCTGCCATGAACACTGGGCTCGCTAAGGTGAAAGCTACGGATGGGCGAATCAACCCGGAGGCCATTTTTTTGCAGGTTTTCTAAGTCGCTGCGAGCGAGAAAGTGGACTTCATTTCCTGCGTTGGCCAGTAATCCGCCGTATAGTCCGCCCAGGGCACCTGTACCCAGAATAGCGAAGCTGAGATTCGTTTTGTCCGTCATAGAGTCCTGGAAATTTTGCGGAAAACGAGGCTCTTCGCAGCA
>JBCCEO010000267.1:0-9636 GCA_039030255.1 Planctomycetota bacterium
AATGCAGCTAACTAAGAAATAATTTAAATAACCTTTACGTAGCGAAGACTGAATCTTGTGCTTAACTTCATTTTGCACCTGTCCTTTCTGGACTTGACGCGTCCCACCTTCTTCATAAAACCAGCCCCAACGAAAAACGCCCATGTCCACTTCGTAGCCTTTAATGGGATAGGTATAACGCTGACGTTTCGTGCGAACCACAATCCCCGAATTACGTTGCCCAATGACTTTGGCCTCAATACGCAATTCAAAGTCTTTGAATTCTTCCACTGTACAAAGAAAGTCGTGGTAAGGCATAAACTTCCATGATGGTCGCGTTCCTACGATCGCGCCGTCTTTTACCGACCAGTACCTGAGATTGCCTTCCCAACCCTCCAGGGACTTGCCATCAAAGATCATGCGAAATCCTTTTTCGCCTGCCCACGCAACACCGCCCTCGAACAACTTCGCAAATTCCTCGCCTTGCATTGCATCCAAATTCTGCTCGAGCAAATTATGGACGACGCGTCCGCCACCAAATTGGTTGACCCATACGACTGGCTCGTCCTGTTCCCGACCGTCAAAGGCAGTTGCCAAAACTCGACTTCCGTCCGTAATGCGCGGCGAGAGAACCAGGCCTCCCGGACCGACGGCAAAGGCATTCGCGTTGCGGGTGACAGGATGATCCTCCTGGATTGTCACCGCAAGTTCACGCGCGGCGCCCAAGCGTGAGCCCTTTCGCATACCGCCAGCGATCATCTGCGTGTACTCCTTTGCCCAAGTAGAATCATTGTTGAAGGCCGAGCTCGCGGAACGCATGACAACAAGTCCCGTTCCCGATCTTACGGCATCAGCAAAGGCTTTCTTGCCCGCGTCAGTCCAAACACTTTGCGGGTTGGCTTTGGCTCCTGCCTCTGTTGGCCGATAGTTCAGAACCAACACGTCAAAATCAGCGAGCACCTCGTTCGTAAGATCTCTTCCGGGCTCCTCCGTCACCTCTACTTCATGCCCGGCAGCCTCTAAGGATTTCTGCAAGAGCGCGCTGGATTCTTTCCATTGTTCTGCACCATCGCCGGTCACGATCAACGCTTTAACCGCCATTGGATTGTCCGCGCGAATTGAACTCGAGTGCGAGGAGATAAGAACAAGTGCGGTTACGAAAAGAAAACGCGGCAACGACTTCCACATATTGAATTCCTTGGCGGGTAGTTTTTGGAGTTAGGTTCGGTGGTGGGGACGGAGAAGTGCGGACGTGAAAGGGACGGGCAAAGGCGTTGGGACTACAGCCTAAAGAACCCAACCATCTCGGTAGGGATCATGCAATAACTGGTTTGCCTCAGGATGATTAGGGAAGTTCATTCGCTCTGCATCCCATTGCAATTCGGTACCACGCTGCAACGTGGCGATGTTACCTAGTGCAGCCAGCTCAGTCAGCGGTCCACCATAGTCAAAGTTGGATCCGGCGGGTTCCCAGCCCTTGCAAGCATGCAACCAGTCTCGGTGATGGTTGTAGTTTAAAAGCCCGGTTGAGCGCACGCCGGGACGATCTAATCTTGGTCTGTCGCCCATGTACTCTTTCATCCGCTCTTCCGGATAGATACGCCAGTTTCTGGCTCCATGAGATTCGTAAACGATGTGCCCCTTCTCTCCGACAACTAGCACGCCAAGCCCAGGCGCGCCTCGATAACCTGGCACAGGAAGTTCATACTCGCCTCCCGTCAGCTCTTCTGAACTCGGCGGACTATACAGCTCCCCATCATACCAATGAATTGTCACCGGTTCTCGACCACCACGGGCAGGAAAATCGTAGCGAATCTTTGCCGACTTGGGGAATACTTCACGATGCTGAACCGGGTCATAACCTTCCGCCTCGGCAACAATCGAAGTAGGTGCATCCAATCGCAAAGCCCAGAATACGGGATCTACCAAATGACACAAGAAATCACCGAGCATGCCAGACCCGAATTGTCGCCAACCCCGCCACCCACTGGGATGATACATCGGGCTGTAACCCCGTGTTGGTGCGGGCCCCAGCCATAAATCCCAATCCAGGGACTTTGGAATTTCGTGCTTTTTCTCCAGCTGAGACAGCCTCCATTTGGGAGCTCCTTGGCTGAATCGCATCATGACGTGAACATCACTCACATCGCCAATCGCGCCACTCCAAATCGCCTCGCAGAATTCGCGGCACGCGAGAAATGAATGCCCTTGATTTCCCAACTGCGTTGCCACTCCCTGCTCTCTAGCAGTCTCAGTCAGCTTGCGAATCTCGTACACTGTGCGAGCCAAGGGTTTCTCGCAGTACACGTGCTTGCCCGCCTTTGATGCAGCCATAGCAATTGGTGCATGCGTATGATCTGGCGTTCCGACGATGACCGCGTCGATATTCTTTTCCTTGTCCAACAATTCGCGAAAATCTCGATAGCGCGGTGCGTCCGGAAAGTCGGATACGCCGATTGGTTTGACCAGGATATTGTTTGCGGCCGCGCCGTGTCGCTCGGGAGCTCGCTTCTTACCCTTGTCAACATCACACAGTGCCGCGATACGTGCTCCCGAATAGTGCGAAGCACGAATGTCATTGCCACCCATTCCACCGACGCCGATTCCAGCAACATTGACAGTTTCGCTCGGTGCAAGCATACCGCTGCCAGCCACACAGTGGCGCGGAACAATCATTGGCAACATTACCCCTGCACCGGTTGCAGAAGCATTTATCAATAACTTACGCCGCGAGTAAGCACTCTGTTTGCTCATTTACTTGCCCTGAATTCCTCGTTGTTTCTCGCTCAAAGACCTGCCAATTGCTGATCCGAGTCACCAAATCGCCCCAGAGGCAGCCCCATCTTGTGCATGATGGATAGGTACAAGCTGCACAAACGGCGGTTATCATCACCTGCTTTGGTAAAGTCCATGACACGCCCTGTTTCGAGCTCGCCGCCCAAACCACCGATTTGCACGACTGGCACTCGCGAACTCTCGTGTTTGGAGCCGGACCACATGTTGGAAATAAACATGACTATAGAATTGTCCAGCACATTGGAGTCGCCCTCGGGCATCGATTGCAGTTTCTCCGCCAAGTAGGCAGCTTGACTGCAATGATACTGCACGATTCTCATGTAGTCGTCTGATCGGTCATTGTGAGAAGCCCCATGATGCCCGTAGCGAATACCTAAAAAGGGATAAATCATTCCTGAAATATCAATGTTCAGCATCATCGTGGCAACACGTGTTTTATCTGTCTGAAATGCCATCGCAATGATGTCGCACATCAGACGCATGTGTTCGCGTATGTCCTCGGGCAATCCGTTATCAGGTCTATCCATCGTTATCAACGGCCGACCACGGTCCTTAGCTCTTTCCGCAGCCTTATTCGACGCCTTGCGTATGCGCTCAATCTTCTGCTCGACTTCTCGAACACTATTGAGGTACTCATCCAGTTTCTGTTGGTCGCTTGAGCTTATCTTGCGGGCCAGAGATTGAGCATCCTCTTGCACCCGATCAAGAATACTCTTGTTGCGAGCCATTCCGCGATTCTCAAAAAGACTGTCAAAGGCTAGGGCCGGATAGGTTTCCATTGGCACCGGCGAAGTTTCATTTTGCCAGGAGATGTGCGAACTATAGGCCATCGAGAAATTCGTCTCATGATAGCCGGTCACCGGTTGCTCACACCCCAAGACCAAGCTGGACTGGATCGTCTCGCGGCCAATGTGGTTTGCCAACACTTGATCCATGCTGATTCCGCCGCCAAGCTCGGAACCTCGCTTGAGTGAGGCTCCTGAAAGCAAGTTCCCGGTCTGTCCTGGATGAATGCCAACACCTAACGAGGCTTGATTGTAGAGCCCGGATATGACATTGATTTTTGACTTGAGATTCTCAAAGGGCTCCAAGCATTTCCCAAGTTTCATATCTTCACCAGCGCCTTCAGCGTGCCAATGAAGCGGATTGATACCGTTGGCCATAAAGAGGGTCGCCAGTCGCTTTGGACCTTGCTCGGCGGATTCCTGCTCACCGCCCCAGACTGCCAAGGATTCCATCCAAGGCAAGGCCATCGCGACACCAACGCCCCGTAACAATGTCCTGCGCGAAGTTAGGTTGGAATCGCTTTTTCGATGATTCATAATATAAATCTTTCCCTTACAAAGGGTCAGTTTTGAAAGGTGAAATCGTTTCTGAAGTTGCGACCGCGTTGCCGTAAAAATTGCGGACTAGTCACCACAATTTCCAGCAATCCCGTGATGCCGGTATGCGAACCATTCATTTTCGCTCGCATCGATTCTAGCAATAGGTCATCGGACACAATGAGCGTACGACCAAGGGCGTAGCTCAGTAGTTTTTTGGTTGCATTATCCTCAAAGTCTTGCCGTCGATTTTCCAAGATGTATTCTCGCAAGCCCTGAATCCCACCTCGCGCGACGCCATCTGGCATGATCGCCTTCGACTCGACGCTCCGGCCCGCCATATCGACCTCGCGCCATCGGCCGATCGGGTCATAAGCCTCCAGTGTAACGCCTAGCGAGTCAAAACGATCGTGACACCCCGCGCAGCTTTCATTCTCTCGGTGTTTGGCCAACACCTGAACAAGAGAAAGTTCGTCAAGCGATGATTCATCTTCTGGCAGATCTGGCACATCGCCGGGCGGAGGCGGAATGCGCTCACCAAGCAACTGCTGCACCACCCAGTTTCCTCTTTGAACAGGACTGGTTCGCAATGGATGCGCGTTTTTTGTCAAAAACACCGACATCGGAATGATGCCGCCCCTTCCGAATTCATTCGCGTTGTCCACAAGCACCCATTCACCGGGATCGACATCTACGTCCACCATGCCATAGAGTTTTGCCAAATTTGTGTCGACGAAGGTATGCTTGGCCTCGAGCATCTCATTCAAGGAACCATCTCGTCGCAGCAGATCGACGAAGAACTCACTTGGCTCAGCCAACATCGACTGTCGCATCGAGTCATCAAACTGGGGGAATCGCTGTTGGTTGACCCCTTTGTGATTTTCAAAGGCAGAATAACCCAGCCAACTACCTGCGAACTGCGATGCAAACCCACGGATTCGCTCGTCTTGCACCATCCTTCGCACCTGAGCCCTAATCTCCTCAGTGCTCCCAAGCCTGCCTTGCTCGGCCGCTTTTAGCAACTCCGCATCTGGCATGCTCGCCCAGAGAAGATAACTCAGCCGACTGGCGAGCGAGAACTGCGAAAGCAAGTGAACTTGCTCCTCCTCGTCACTCGGCATCAAAGCGTAGCCGAATTTTGGCGAGGCAATGATCCAAACCACAAGATCCCGCATCGCGTCTTCATGCGTCAGGCCGTTCTGGCTTCGAAGAGCATCATAGAAAATGCGAATAGAGTCTTTCTCTGTTTTTGACAGTGGTCGTCGAAAGGCTTTCATTGCGAAATCAGTAACCGACTTCAGATGCTGAGCCTGCGCCAAAGCTCGTTCGGATTCGACAAGCCGAATCCGCGAATTCACTCGCAGAAAATGTTCCTCCAGAGCGCGTAGGACCTCATCCGATGCACCTGTGCGCTTCGCTTTTGCGATGTAAAGTGACGCCAGCTTTTGGATATTCTCCTGCGACGTTATTTCCTCATTTTCACCGCGTGCGAAATCAAATTCTGGTCCAGAAATGAATCCTGACTCGCTTCGTTCATACCAGAGGTAGCCTTGATGCTGCCGACGTGAAATATCGGCAAAGATATCAAAGCCAAGCCAAAGACTATCTAGTTCCTTCTGCTCTATTTCGCTCAGCAAAAGCTCATACAGCGGCCCATCGTCGCGAAAGAAGCCCATTTGGCTATGGAAACCCGCACTCAGAAAACGCACCCGAGCCTCATTGGCCAACTGCTCGCCCTGCAAACCTTTGTAATCTCGACCACGGCTTTTTACGTAAAAACGATCCGGGAAAATACTGCAAAAACGCTTGAAGGCAGCGATATGTTTCTGCTTTTTTTCTGGCTCGACTGGTATCGTCAAATCTTCATTCGGAATCTCTTCCAACTTGAACATTCCAAGTTGAAAATCCATCGCTTTGCGAGCGCCATCGATTTTCTTTTTCGCTTGATAACGTGTGAGCTCTTTTTCCCGAACGTTTCGTTGCGTCTCCTCGATCAATTTTTCTAGTTCCACCTCCAGCTTTTTCTGGAGAACATCTCGCCTGTTGCCAATCTTCACATTTTTTTGCCGGATACTTTCAAGCAATTCAGAACGATCTACAAGGGACACGGCCTTAAGTGCCTTTTCGTTGAGCGTTCGGCGATGCGAGGCGTAAAGTCGATTGCGTCGAAGGACGAAAGCTTGTGTACCGTTATTGATTCCCTGGTGCGATAGATTGCCGAAGGAATGGACAAGCTTTGCACGCAGGCTTTCCACGTAGTCGCTCATGGCTCGGCAACCTTCACGAGCCGTTTCCCTCTGGTCTGCGTCTTTAGGAAGATCGGACCATAACTCGCGAAGCCTAGCGATGGGTCCGAAATTATCCTGATTCCCGCTCAGCAAATCGTGCACGGTCCTCAAATACTTGGGGCTTAGCTTCTCTTGTTCAGCGATGCGAACTAGGGTGCGATTGGCATCCGCATCGTCGGCGTTTTGGCTCAGTCGCCAAGCGGCAAAAAAGTAGCTTGCAAGATCCGTATTTTGCCGTTCATAGAAAGCAACGATTCGTTTGACAAAGTACTTGTCACGGTCCGTATCGACAAGCACAGGATGCGGTGCGAAATCAATGCCTTCGTGACCAAGCACAAGATGCTCGGAAACATGCCGCGCTGCTTCTAGGTACTTCATCAACAACCCTGGAGTCATATCCAAAGACTCCCCCGTGTTGTCAAAGCCCTCTAAGTTTGCTCGATCGACAGGAAACTCTTTGGCAGGTTGAATATCTACACCGGTCAGGTCGCGAATCGTGTTGTTGTATTCATGGACATTGAGACGACGCGGCAAAACCGGCCCTGGGTCTCCGGCGTTTCTATTTGCCTCACGGCGACGAAAAGCCTTACTCCAGCCCACCAAGCTCCGTTTGGCTTCCTGACTGGGTTGCTCGGATTCAGTCGGTGGCATCTCACCCGCGGCCACTCGATCGACCACATGCTGCCAAGTCATGAATCCTCTCGCGACACTGCCCGAGTCCTCAAAACGCGTGATGTCGAACATCGCGTCAGGATCTTCCGATCCATGGCAATCTACACAGTACTTTTGCAAGAGCGGCAAAACCTCTTGCTCAAATTGCAACGGCAACTCAGAGTCTTCATCCGCCAAGCCCTGCGTTGCGCATAAAGTACCCAAAGTGTGTACGGCGAGGTGTAGAAGCAAGAGCGGAATCATCAGCCGCATGGAGACACTCATACTTTGATTGAGCTGCGGGAGGTAGGTAGGCTAAGTCAGTATACATCCATTGCGGCCAAGAAGACGAATTCAGCAGCAATTCCTAGTCTTAGCGCAAATAACGATGGCAGCAAGCGCATCTAAGTTTCGCATTCAAAAGAATCTCGATCGTGGCCACCATGGAAAGATAAACTATGGCGATTGCGAAGCTGGGCGTTATGATGGTGAAGCTAGTTAGGTCAAATCCTACCCCCAAAAATCCCCTCAAATCCGAGCCCCACATTGCATTTGCTTGGACAGATTTCGTATCCATGCGTCGCTCGATGGCCGCTGCTCCTCTACGTAGCAATCTGTTGCTCCCCTGCTGAGCTTTGCCCAGCGCGAGAATTGCCAGAGAATGTCGATCGCATGATCCAGGAGCACTGCGTTCACTGCCATGACGAGAATACTGAGACTTCGCTCGACCTGACGACAGTCGACTTTGATCTGGCTTCTGCAACGAACTTCAAGCATTGGCAGAGCGTCTTTGATCGTGTTGAAGCTGGAGAAATGCCACCGCAGGGCGAGGAACAGCCTGACGCCAAAACCATGGAATCAGCGATGGAGAAACTCCGCAAAGATCTCCATGCTTTTAGCCTGCGTCGTCAACGTCGCGCAGGACGCGTTCCAGCTCGCAGACTGACAAAGTACGAATACTCGAACACAATCCAGGACTTGCTGCATATCCAGGATGAAGTTGCTGTAGAGCTACCGGCCGAGACAGATTCGGGGCGATTCAACACTATCGGCCAGTCTCAACGCCTAAGTTCGGTGCATATGGCCGCTCTATTGCGTAGCGCGGACCGCGCTTTGGATGCGGCTTTGCAGTTTCGAGAAGACCCTTATCGCGATTTCAAAATTGACATCCCCAATAGTCCCCGTCTGGCCTACCACGATGGCAAGACCTTTATTGACGGTGGCGGAATCTACTTGCGTGCAGGCCAAGGTGTGATCTTATTCACCGAAGCCGACTTCCTACTACCATCTCACGCTCACGGGTTTGATGTGCCCATGTCCGGGGATTACAAGATCACGATCGAAGCCGATGCCTTTCGCTCCGAGACAGAAGTCATCATGAAGGTGATCTGCAAAAGTGAAAATGGTTCGACCCGCTTGCTTTCTGCCTACGATGTGCAGCCCGGCGATCCTCAAACCTTCGTCATCGAATCCGTTCTTCATCCCGGTGATTCCTTTTACCCAACCTTTGTCATGGGCGAAGGAACAGACATGCAGCATATCATGGCTCATGGAATGGAAGGCTACAACGGAAAAGGGCTGGCCATTCGTTCCTATCGTGTTGAAGGGCCTCTGTTTCCGCATTGGCCGCCACCCAGCACAAATTCAGTTCTGCCAAGCGGCGCGCTTTCGAATTCTGCACAAACGAATTCCGGGACCAAACCTCCTACCGACGAGTCGCCTATCCAAGGAAATTCAGTCGAGAAACTCCACACCATAATCGAAGAGTTTTCACGACGAGCCTTTCGAGCTCCGCTTCGCGAAGGCGAACTGGAACCCATTCTCGCAATCGCAGAACAAGAGTTTCAACAAAGCAGAGACTTCGTACACGCGCTGCGTGCAGGACTAAAGGCCACGCTAACTTCGCCTCAGTTCTTGCTGTTTGACTCCACACCGGGAGAACTCGACGACCACGCCTTGGCAAGCCGTTTGTCGTACTTCCTCTGGCGAAGCATGCCAGACGAACAACTGATTCAATTAGCCGATCAAGGAAAACTCTCAGAGGCTAGTACGCTGCGATCCCAAGTCGAGCGTATGCTCAACAATGAAAAATGCCAAAGGTTCGTTCAAGACTTTTTGGGACAGTGGTTGAGGCTTTACAAGATTCATGCCAATACTCCGGACCAACGTCTCTACTGGGAATACGATGAACTTCTCGGGGCGTCGCTCGTTCAAGAAACGGAGTTGTTTTTTGCGAGTCTGATTGAGGACAATCTTCCCGCAGAGAACCTGATCGACTCCAACTTCACTTTTCTCAACCGCCGCTTGGCTGAACACTACCGAATACACGGAGTGAAAGGCCAGCAGTTTCGACGTGTCCCCTTGCCAAAGGACTCAGTGCGAGGTGGAGTACTTACCCAAGCCAGCGTCTTAAAAACTACGGCTAATGGGTCCTTAACTTCTCCGGTTATCCGCGGCAATTTTGTCCTAAGCAATTTCCTTGGCGTTCCTCCACCGCCTCCGCCGCCATCGGCGGGATCCATTGAGCCAGATACCCGCGGCACAAAAACCTTGCGTGAGCAATTGGCCGCGCATCGCGATGTCGCTTCTTGCAATAGTTG
>JBCCEO010000268.1:0-9624 GCA_039030255.1 Planctomycetota bacterium
AAATTGTTGAACCAAATTACCGTCAACAGTTTCGTTATCAGGAAAGGCTCGGATATTGGCCGTTGGCGTCTTATCCATGTCGTTCGCTTGCATAAACTGGGCATCGTCCATCAGACCTTGGTCGCGGCCGCGTTTTTCGATCTTGGGAACATTCGAAGACCCGCCAATCGAATCTTGTGGCATATTTACCGCTGCACCCGGGCTTACTGGTGGCAACGCTTCGAGATCTGCACCGCCGAAGGAGCCCGCTCCTGGCTGATTCGCAGCCTCAACGCTGCCCGGAATAAGTGGAGCAGCTTCGGGTACCCCAAGAAAACCTCCCGCGGATTCCATTTCTGCGCCGGGAGCATCACCTACATATAATTCCGCTGTAACTCCACTGCCTGACGGCTCTGTTGTCTTCATGCGTCGCTGCCCGCCAAGAGGCAACCCGGGTGGGTCAGTGGGTTGCTTTTCTATTGCGTTACTTGGCTGAATTTTGTTGTCTTCTATGCTGTCCGTTGGTGAGCCCGGAGCACTACGACTCGGTTCCACACTGTCCTGCAGTGTTGACATGTTTTCCGCGTCTGCTTGTGCCAAGCCAATTGCTGGCAGCTTGTCACGGAAGAGGTAACCGCCGATACCTAGCATCGCCAGCAAGCTTGCAGCGATTGCAAGAGGACGCAGCCAAGCAAAGCCACCTTCCCTTTCCGGCTCCTCGTACTGCCGCGCGGCAACCAAGACTTCTTCAGATGCTGCCGCCGGCTCTGGTTCATCTACTTCCGTGTCAGACGCATCTACGAACGACTCTTCTGACGAAACATTATCGGCGGAATCTGCTTCGTTCGTATCAAATTCTATTGCTGAGGCGGGAGCAGCTTCATCTACCGCGCTTTCTGCGCCTAATGCGCCTTCTTCGAGTTCGTCCGCCTTGATCTCATCAGTACCAAGAGCCTCAGGCGGCACAACGTCCGGAGCACTTGGAGCGATGCCTGGAGGACTTGAGGCAGTTGCAGGGTCAACTGGCGCTAGGGTCGAATCACTCGGCAAGGTCGAATCACTCGGCAAGGTCGAATCACTGGGCGTGATAGCTTCTTTTCTAGCAGCAGAATCCAAAGTCGAGTCTCCAACTTCGTCTTCAGCTAAAGCAGGCCTCTTAGGAGAGGGAGACCCGGCTGGCATTGAGGCTTCACTGGCAACCGTCTTAGAATCAGCTACCGCGCTCGGCAGCGAGGCGGCAGTCGAAGACTCACCCCCTGGCTCATCTTCGCGGGCAGCTTGTTCGGCCGACACAGCCTGCTCCTTAGCAGGTTTTTCCGAAGTCGGACCATCAGCCAGATTATCGCTCTGTTCGCCAATCGGCGTTGGCACGGGACCTGGTTTCGATGTTTCACTTGACGTTTCATCTGACTCGCCAACCATAGTAGCATGCGATTCCAAAGGCGCACTTCTGGGCTCCTCAATGGCCCCTGGAACAGGCCCCGACGGCAAACCGTCGTTCAAAAGCCCTTGTTCTTGAGCCAACTGCTGATTCTCAAGATACCGCTCTCGTTCCTCAGCCTCTGCGTCATCCAAGCCTACTTCTTCGCTCGTAGAGCTTATGTCGGCAAGATCTTCATTGGGTGGCGGTTCTTGCAGGGCCGTTGAGGTAGAAAGAACGATGTTGCCAGTTTCATCCTCTGCGCCGATTGCCGCAGAAGACATGGATTCGAATTGATCTACTTTTAAGCCGCCAAAAGCAGCTGGCCAATCAGGAAGTTCAGTAACGAGCCGTCGGACTTTTTGCAAATCCAGAAGCATGAGTTGCAAATTCGAATCAAACTGCAGACGCGTATCCACAACACTCCGTTGCTCCGGAGTGAGTTCGCCGTCCAGATAAGCGGACAACCACTCTTCCTGGAACTCGAACTGTTCGCTGTCAATTTCTGTTTCAGAATCACTCATCGTTAAAACAAGCCCAACTCTATGGCCTTCTGCTGCAAAATCGTTTTCAATTCTAAACGAGCTCGATGCAAACGGCTCCGCACCGTTCCGACTGGAATTTCTAATGTCTCTGCGATTGCCTCATAATCCATTCCATCGAAATCACGAAGCAGAAGAACAACTCTGCGATCTTCGTCGAGCATCTCAATGCCCTGGCGTACACAACGTTGCACTTCGGTTTGTTCTAAGTTTTCATCGGGCTTGGATTCACTACCAACCGAATCCATAGCAACTTCAAAGCCTTCGCGGGCAATCTGGTTTTCGATGCGTTTCTTGCGGCGATGGCTGACCAAAAGGTTCATAGCGATCTTTGCGAGCCAGGTATAGAACTGCGCCTGACCACTAAACAAATTCAGCTTGCGATAAGCCCTAGCGAAAGCTTCCTGCGCGATATCTTCGGCCAAAGTACGATCACCGCATGCGTGGTACAAAAGTCCCAGCAATCGCTTTTCGTACTTGCGGACGATTTCCGCGTAGGCAGCAGAATCACCATCCAAAACGAGGCGAATCGTCTGCTCGTCGCTGAGCTTAGACTGATCGTCCCGCTTTTGCTGCTGTTCTCTCTGCATCTCGCCGTGCATCTGCAACCGAGGGAAAAAGACGCGTTATTGCCCAAACAAGTTCCAAGAAAATGCGGTCGCCGGAGAGTCCCGCCGTTCTGCATCTTTCGGATTTTCAATACGAAAGTCCTAAGCACGCAGCAAAGTTTACCTCCAACTGCGAGCGTGGCCTGAAACTACCACGAATCTTACGTGTACAGCCAAAGGATTGGCCAGATTCAGACTTGGGGTCATCATACCTTTTTTGCGAGCGATAGGCACGAATTCCGGGCTTCAGATCTGCAGCAATAGATCTTCGCTGCCGGTCATCCGGGTCAGGTACTCTTTTTGGTCCCCCGAGATAGGGTTTTCGCTTATTGGCTCGAATGCGGGCAAAACTAGAGGCTGCTTGTATTGCGAGGCTGAGAGCGAAACGCCAATCGAGTGAGAGCTGCTCCTCCCAATCCGCCAATGAAGCCCATCGACGTCGTGATCACTGGTACGACCATTTCGGACGCGCCGATCAAACCTTGCAAAACCGGAAGCACTGACAAAAAGCCGGTCAAACCACCGCCAACGGCACTCGCAAAGTACAGCAAACTGGACTCTGGCTTCAGCGCACTCACAATGAGCAAGAACAGAAACGGCAATAGACCAACGACACCTGCCCAGATAACTCCGACAATCAAGCCCAATATATGCGCAATTCCGAACCCAAAGAGACCTCCAGCTAGCGCTGTTCCCAAGTATCCTCCAAACACGACAAACAGAGCATGACTAGGCCTCATCATTGTTGAAGGTCGATTCTGAATGTACCCAAGACTTGGCTCGGAAGCAGCGTAAGGGTTTTCTTCTTGGTACAACACAATCGGCCTCCTGATTGGATCTATGACCTGCGACCTCTCCAGTTCCTCAACCGTATTGGTTCGCATTCCTTAACGAGGCAATGCGGCGAGCGACGACGGCATGCTTGTGCGAAAGAGGTGAGGAAATCAGCCCGAGCTGCGGGCGGGCTTCCAATCCAACCAATTGCTCTAGCCGCAAAGCAGCAAGATAGAAAGCCGTGGAGTGAGAATAAAAAGAAAAGCAGTCTGTTTATTAGGCGATCATGCTCAGGAGAGGATCGCGTAAGCGATCAGCGGCCCGAAACCGGCTCGGCTTCACGACTAGCTTTTGCAGCGTCGTTGCGGTTTTCCTCAAGGACCGCCAAGTACTGGTCGTCAACATCCCCTGTCACGTACTTGCCGTCAAAAACGGAGCACTCAAAGGACTCGATTCCAGGATTGAAGTCGTGCATGCACTGTATCAAGTCTTTTAAATCTTGATAGACGAGCCAGTCGGCTCCAATCTCCTTCGCAATCGTTTCCACCTCACGCCCATAAGCGATCAACTCGTGGGCGGCGGGCATGTCGATCCCGTAGACGTTGGGGTGACGCACAGGTGGAGCCGCCGAGCAGTAGTAGACTTTCTTTGCACCGGCCTTACGAGCCATCTGCACAATCTCGCTACAAGTCGTACCGCGGACGATAGAATCATCCACCAAGCAAACAACCTTGTCTTTAAACTCAACACCGATCGGATTGAGCTTCTTACGAACACTTTTCCGACGTTCGACTTGACCAGGCATGATGAACGTTCGACCAATGTAGCGATTCTTAATAAAGCCTTCTCGATATTTAATTCCCAGGTGCAAAGCCATGGCGAGCGCTGAAGTCCGCCCGGAATCAGGAATCGGCATGATCACGTCGATATCGTCCGCGCGCCCTTGACGACGCACTTTGTCGGCAAGCTTCTCACCCATACGCAAACGAGCTTGATAGACGCTGATTCCATCGACGACCGAATCGGGTCGAGCCAAATACACTTGCTCAAAAATACACGGAGTCAGCTTGGGTTCTGCTGCGCACTGGCAGTGCGAAGCGTTTCCGTCCTGGTCGACGTAGATGGCTTCACCCGGTGCAACATCGCGAATCACCTCGTAGCCCAAAGAATCCAGGCTTACCGACTCGCTTGCAAAAATCGTTTCGATCCCGTGCTCCGTTTCACGCTGACCGTAAATCAAGGGTCGAATCCCATGAGGATCACGGAATGCAACGATGCCGTGCCCGTTGATCATCGCAACCACCGCATAAGCTCCTTGGCAACGTCGATGGACCTTACGCACCGCCTGGAAAACGGCAGCAGGAGTCAAGCTGTGTTCGCCAACAGCCTGCAACTCATGCGCGAAAACGTTCAACAGCACCTCACTGTCGCTAGACGTATTCACGTGACGCCGATCGGTGGAATAAACTTCCTGCGTCAGCTGCTCCGAATTGGTCAGATTGCCATTGTGGGCCAAGCTGATTCCATAAGGAGCATTCACATAAAAAGGCTGCGCCTCTTCTGAACTAGCGCATCCGGCAGTTGGATAACGGCAGTGGCCGATTCCCATAGTGCCTTTCAGCTTTCGCATATGCTTCATGCGAAACACGTCACGCACCAATCCGTTGGCTTTCCTGAGACGAAGATTGCCGTCATCATCGGTACACATTCCAGCAGCGTCTTGGCCGCGGTGCTGCAATACCGTTAAGGCATCGTACAAACTTTGGTTGACGGGAGACTTTCCGACAATGCCGACGATACCACACATATGCTTCTCGCTAGAGCGACCATTGAGGCCGCGAATGAAATCGCACCGAGTAAAGAATAGGGGGAATCCCGGTGCCAATGCCCGAACTTTATCCGACCCATCCAAAAGGGTCAACCATCACGGGCGTTCGCAGCAAAAACCTGCATTTTTTTCACCTCCAACCCGGCAATACTACCGGCACGGCCAGCCCACTGGCGTCCCGTAAAACTCGGCGGCAGCCCATAAGAAAGTGGTGCTAGAGCTGGTCGGTGGCAACCCGCTAAACTTTTTCGCGGTAACTGTCTTTCGAAAGGGGAAAAACCCTGAGCATAAGTGATAACACCATTCGCAAACCATGCTGGCGGAGATAACTGGTGCATTCACATGAAAAAGCTCATAAATCTGTGTCGAGATTAGGAAGTTTTAAAAAGCGCCGAACATTCTTAATTCTGAAGCTGTCTCGATCGACGTACCCGCCCGATTCTCGTGCGGACTCTCTCAACGCAGGAAGACTGACCATGTATGCGACTTGGTCCATTCTCAAAACCTACGGCTACAGCTTGCGGAATCAAGCTGCGATATAAACGCGCGCTGCCTCAAAATCGAGAGCGCAGCGCTTCTTTCCAGCCCATTAGAATGGACGCACGATGAACGGTGCACGAACCCGTTCGTTGGCTTGCAGATCGTGGTTGACGTTTCGCAATTCGTTTTCCCATCCTATCACGTTTCGTTTTAACGACGTTGCTCCTTCGTTCACCCATGTAATTGACTTGCATCAGGTGAACCAATGACCTTGCGCAAATTTGCAACAATAGAAGACTAGCCAGGACATCTCCTTGGCAAGTCTGTTAGGACAAGAATAATGCTTGAAAGACTTCGAAATATTGGTATCTCGGCTCACATTGACGCGGGCAAAACAACGCTTGCGGAACGCGTCCTGTTTTACAGCGGTCGCATTCACAAGATGCACAATGTTCGCTCAGGCGACATGGGGCCGACGATGGATAGTGGTGCTATTGAAAGACGACGTGGGATAACAATCGCGTCCGCTGCGACACGAGTCGAATGGCTCAAACACGCAATCAACCTGATCGACACACCAGGCCACGTGGATTTCACCATTGAAGTCGAACGCAGCCTGCGAGTGCTTGATGGCGCCGTGATGGTGCTCTGCGCTGCAAGTGGCGTTCAAAGTCAAACGGTCACCGTGAACCGTCAGATGCTGCGCTACGGTGTGGCACGCATTGCGGTCATCAACAAAATGGACTTGGACGGTGCTGATCCCCTTCGAGTGTTGGAGGAAATGCGTGGCAAGCTCGGTATCAACGCGGTACCGATTCAAATCCCGATCGGAAAGGGTCGAGATTTTGAAGGGATAGTCGATTTGCTTACACAACGCGCACATCGCTTCGGCGGCGAGTTTGGTGAGCAAGTTACCAATGACGACGTTCCCCCTAGCTTGGTGGATGCGGTGAAGGCCGCAAGGGAAAGCTTGATCGAAGCATTGGCCCTGACCGACGAGTCGACTTTAGACTTGATCAGTCAGAAAAAGATGCTGACGTCGACGCAGATCATGCAAGCGCTGCGAAGGCAGACACTGGCAAGCAATCTCGTTCCAGTGGTGTTCACTAGTGCTCAAAGTAACACAGGCGTGCAGCCGGTGCTTGATGCAGTCGTGAACTACCTTCCATCGCCCCTGGATCGCAATGTCACGGCGAAAAGTCGTTCCAAACAGGAACAGACAGACGAGACGAGCGTGACATTGGAACCTGATGCGTCGCTTCCGCCGGTTGCGATGGCTTTCAAGACTGTCGTTGGCAAGCACGGACAGTTGACTTATTTGCGTATCTATCAAGGCTGCATTGAGAAAGGAGAAAAATATGAAAGTGCATTGACTGGACGTGTGCATCGATTTGGCAGGCTGGTTCGCATGCACGCGGATCGCCCTGAGGAGATCGAACGTGCTAACGCCGGTGACATCGTTGCCGTCGTTGGAGTCGACTGCGCTAATGGGGACACGTTCCTTGGCAAGCATGCAAACTGTGTGTTGCCTGGAATCCACATTGCGGAACCAGTAATGCAGCTCGCGGTTGCACCAGAATCGCGCGAGGACCTCAGCAAGCTGTCCAAGGCTTTGGACCGATTGCGTCGAGAGGACCCGACGTTTCGAGTTAGCTCGGATCCAGATTCGGGGGAAACCTTGATTGCTGGGATGGGAAGACTGCATTTGGATGTCGCGATTGAGAAGATTCAATCGGAATTTGATTGTCCGTGCATCGTTGGGCCGCCACAGGTTGCTTATAAACAGCGACCGACGAAAGTGGTGGAGTTCAATTACAAACGCGACAAGCAATCTGGTGGCCCTGGCCAATACGGCCACGTCATCGGAACCTTGGAATTGCTTCCGCTAGAAGCTGATGAGACCTTCGAATTCGAGAGTCGCATTTCTGGTGGTCGTATTCCCAGTGAGTATATTCCGAGCATTGAAAAAGGCTTCCGCGAACAGCTGGTCGAAGGACCGCTGGGCAAGTATGAAGTTATCGGTGTGAAGATTGTCCTTCTCGATGGGTCTTTCCACGAACAGGATTCCTCGGACTTGGCATTCCAGCTGTGCGCTCGAGATGCGTTGCGAAAGGCGATATTGCCAAAAGCCGAAGTCGCTTTGGTAGAACCCTTGATGCAATTGGATGTCGATGCACCTAAGGAGACGCAAGGACCCATTACGGCTCTTGTCACCAAGATGCGTGGAACCATCCTGGGTTGTGAGCAAAATCAAGATCTGTGCCAGTTGAAAGCAGAAGCACCCTTGGCCGAGCTATTCAACTTTTCCGATGACTTGCGAACGCTCACCAAAGGACATGGCACCTTTTCGATGTCTTGGTCACGTTATGAGGATGTACCGTTCGGGGTCGCTAATCGCGTCCTTTCCAATTGAATGAACCTTGGCAGAATATCTGCTAATGGAAAACCGTCATAACGCCCATACCGTGGGCGTTATGACTCTTCTTAGGTCGAGTTATTTCTGTGTGACAACTCAGTTATCGATTTGCGAGTCGCCACGTGCTTGTCGTAGTAATTGGCTCCCACCATCAAGGAGAATGCGGCGCGTTGAAGGGAACGAAGCAAAACCAAGGTTGACCACCACTGTTTCGATGAACTCAATTCCAGAAGCCGCGCAGCTTCTTCGGCGCGCATTCCTTGAGGATCATCCAAATGAATGGCCAATTGCCGAAGTCGACGGTCGCCGAGGTATTCGGAAAATAAGTTTTGTGTTCCGGGAATTCGGTCGGAGCGCACTATCGCGAAGGGAGTCGTGCGCGCTCAAATGCCGAGTTTGTAAGTATGCTTAATTGTGGATTGCAGGAGCTTTAGGAAACAGCGTACTGGCTCGAACTCCTTGGAGAATCCAAAACGCTCGCCCCCCAGCGCCTAGTGGATCTCCTATAAAAAGCTGACGAATTGACTGCCATCTTCGTCGAATGCATCAAAAACGACACGTAACTCCAGAAGGCAGGCAGGCGGAACAAAAATGATGACAACAAGATTCGCAGCACTACTTCTTTCATCCTTCTGCCTTCATAATTCTGCCCTCGCTCAGAATGTGCTGTGGGTCATGGCGGACGATCTACGTCCACAGCTAGGCTGCTATGGCGACGAGGTGGTCAAATCGCCAAACATTGACCAGTTTGCGAAGCGGGCTCTGCGGTTCGATCATGCGTATGCGCAAAGTGCGGTCTGCAGTCCATCTCGTAATTCAATGCTTAGTGGACTTCGCCCAAACACGAGCGGCTTACGTGGGTTTGGAGTCAGAGTACGTGACGTATTACCTGATATCATTACTCTCCCGCAGCATTTTAAGAGTCATGGTTACGAGTCCCGAGCATTTGGCAAGATCTTTCACATTTATGACGAATCGATGCTCGGCGATGAAGACGATGCCCAGTCTTGGAGCAGGCCAACACGGTGGCCGGAAGTTCCTGTGTGGGGACCCGAGCAGAACGCGCTCCGCGATCGACTGATTGCGGCAGCCAAGAAGGATGGTAAAGAGTTCAAACATCCGCATGACTGGCCACGTGCAGCGACTTGGGACGATAGCGATGTCCCTGACGACAAGATGCAGGATGGTGACACCACGGCTGCCGTCGAAAAGTATCTGGCCTCACGGCAAGGCGACGAAAGGCCCTTCTTTCTTGCGGTTGGATTTCTTCGGCCCCATTTGCCCTTCAACGCGCCAAAGAAGTACTGGGATCTCTATGACCCGACGAAACTTAAGCTTCCGGCATTTCGTCAGTTGCCGGAGAACGCTCCCCCGTGGGTCGTGAACCAGAGCATCGTAAAAAACTACCACAAGATGCAATCGCTTGACGACGTGGACCACGCCTTCCTGCAGCGATACCTTCAGGCTTACCTGGCGTGCATCAGCTACGTCGATGCGTGTTATGGTCGATTGATGGAGGCTCTCGAAAAATCGGGGCATGCCGAAAACACCATCATCGTTTTTATGGGTGATCATGG
>JBCCEO010000269.1:0-9619 GCA_039030255.1 Planctomycetota bacterium
CCACTGGATCGAGACCGCCGGTGATACTCCAACGCATCATTTTGCCGACTTACTGCCTGACGCTGACACGTTTGAAGAGGATGAAACCGGCGGCTTTGCCAGAATTGGTGACAGGCTATTCTTTAGGGCTGACGGCTATTCAGAGGAGGAAAGTCCGCTGGCGTGGATTGACCACACGCTGGCGAATCCCGAATTGAACATCGTCCCAGAAACTCATAATGCGGGAAAGTTTTCTGGATTTGGAGTCGTGGGGAACAAGTTATATTTCGGCTCTAGTGAACCTGGTTCCAAGTTGTATTGGATTGATACCACGAAGTCGCCTTGGGTTGTCGAATCAATGGTGATAGACGCTGGTGAATCTTTCGCACGTTTCCTAGGGAATTTTCAGGCTGCTGGCGACAAGCTCTATTTCACTGCAGAGCGGGCGAAGGAGGGTGTCGAACTCTTTTGGATTGACACAACTCTAGATTCCCCCGTAGCGAACGCGATCGACGTTGAAGATGGTGCGGAAGATTCTCTTCCGGAACTGGGTTTACTCGAAGGCAACAGATTGTATTTCACCGCCGATATCAATGACCGCGAGAAACTCCATTGGATAGACGTTACGGAGAATTCGCCTTCGGTTCAAACAATTACTCTACCGGACGCGAACTACACGGTTCAGTCTCAGGCTTTTCGTCATGGCAACAAGCTCTTCTTCTTGGTAAACGAAGGGTTCGACGGGCGACAACTTTATTGGATTGACCCGGAGTCCGACTCTTTGGCCGCAAATCGAGTCAAGCCACTTGGGGGTTCGACGCATAGCACAAGTTTTCCAAATCGTTTTGGCACTTTGGGGCCCTTTCTCTTCTTCGAAGCACGCACCTCGCTTGAGGGTCACGAGCTATATTGGCTTGACGCAAGTTCAAGTGAACCAATGCTTGAAACAGTGGATTACGTCGAGGGCCCTTTATCTGGAGCCGCTTTTGATCTCTTTGGTTTCCACACTTTTGGGGAAAGTCTGCTTTTCTCCAGTTCAACAGTTGCTTACGGAACCGAACTGCATGAACTCAGGTTTGATGAATCGGTGGTTTCACCATCTTTAAGCGTCACAATCGACAAACCTTCGATCTCCGAAGACGGCGACCTCGCGACAGTCACGGTGACCCGTAGCGTTGTTTCAGCTTCAAGCCTTGATGTTTTCCTGGCGTCGAGTGATACCAGCGAACTGAATCCGACAGCATCGGTCACTATTCCTGCTGGCGAAGCAAGCGTCGAGTTCACCATCGCTGCCGAAGACGATCGAGTCTTTGACGGAGATGTGGATGTCGAATTATTGCTCAGTGCAACGCTATACGTTCCGGCGACACAGCAAGTCACTGTTGCCGATAACGAAATAGGCTTTTTCGAACTTGTCATCGATGCGGACAGCATCGACGAAAAAGGAGGCTCAACAGAAGCAACGCTTACGCGATCCACGGACAACTCTGAGCTGTTGGTCGTCGAATTAACTACGGACTTGCCCGATGAACTTGCCGTCCCCGAATCGGTGACGATCCCGGCGGGTAGCTCTAGCACACGCTTCACAATCAATGCCATTGACAATAGTGTTGCTGAAGGCGACCGTCTTGCCGCAGTCGAGGCCAATGCGCCTCTGATTGGCACCGGAAGCGATAATGTAATCATCGTCGAGGATGAACCGCTATTCTTGACACTTAACATCGCGCGTGATGCGGTTTCCGAGAATGGTGGTACGAGTTCCGTCACGGTGAATAGAAACAGCGTGACGGACAGGGAACTCGTGGTACTGCTTGCATCGGAAGACACTGACGAAGCAACCGTTCCCGCCTCAGTAACGATTCCGGTTGGTTCCACTAGTGCCAGCTTTACGCTCACTGGAGTGGACGAGAATTTTGTCGATGGAACGCGAGTTGTCACAATCAACGCTTCGGCGACGAATCACGATAGTGCGTCTGACTCGGTAGAAGTGACCGACAACGACGTCCCAACGCTCGGGTTATCACTTGATCCAGAGAGTATTTTAGAGAATGGCGGAACAAGTACGGTCACCGTAACTCGCAACACGGACACAAGCACGGAATTATTGGTGAACCTGCGTTCCGAGGACACGACAGAAGCGACCGTTCCTGCGACCATGATCATGCCCGTCGGCGCGTCCTCGGCCACGGTTACGCTGCATGCTGTAGATGACGACGTCTTTGATGGCACCCAACGCGTAGCAATCAGGGTCAGTGCGTCTTCCTTTGTTGGAACAGTACGAACCTTAAGTGTTCGGGACGATGAACGGAACAGTTTGTTCTTGACGATCGACGAAGGCAGCATTAGTGAGAATGGCGGGGAGTCGGCAGCAACGGTAGAACGCAATTCCGATACGACATTTAGTCTACAAGTTTTCGTTTACACCAGTGATGCTACCGAAGCGATTGTTCCCTCTCCCATAAGGATACCGGCGGGCGCTAGCTCAACCAACTTTACAATTTCTGGGGTCGATGACACCTTCGTCGATGGTACGCAGCCTGTCACATTCTCCGTTTCGGCCGTATCCCACTTCGGCGCTTCCGCTTCGCTCGAGGTCACTGACGACGATGTGCCCACATTAACTCTTGAACTAGATGATAACTCCATCTCCGAAAACGGTGGCTCGACGACTGCAACCTTATCGAGAAACATTGCTCCTGACGATGAGCTAGCCGTAGCCTTGACGAACCCCAACCCTGCGGAAGCCTCATTTCCAGCCAGTGTAGTTATTCCGGCCGGTGCTACTTCCGTTCAATTTACAATAAGCGGAGTGGATGATGACGTGGTCGACGACGACAAGACGGTCATTATCACTGGCTCAGCGGCAAACTACGTGGATGCAAGCGCCGCAATTGATATTACGAATGACGACGTTCCGACGGTGCAACTCCATGTCGACAGCCTGATAATGTCGGAAAACGAGGTTGTCACAGCAACGGTCACTCGCAATACGCAGCCCTCCGGCAATCTGGTAGTTTCACTAAGTTCCTTTGATGCGGGGGAGGCTACTGTTCCCAGTTCCGTTACCATTCCTGCAGGAGTGCTGTCCGCCGAGTTTGCGATTACCGGTGTTGATGATCACTTTGTGGACGGCACCAACCCCACGTTCGTCACCGCTACTGCCGACAATCATGGTGGAAGCTCGCTGCGAATGGAAGTCACGGATGCTAATGTACCCACACTGCTGTTGCAAAATGGGCGGGATTCTATTCCCGAGGACGGGGAAACGATTGCCGTCCGGGTCGAGCGTAACACCGATTTAAACGTCGATTTGGTCGTTGAGCTATTCTCTAGCGATGCGACGGAGGCAACCGTTCCGGAAACCGTTACGATTCCTGCCGGATCCTGGGCTACAAACTTCACCGTGACACCCCAAGCTGACTTTTTTGTCGACGGAGATCAAACGGTAGAGATCCGAGCCAAGGAAGCAAGTCACGCCGATGGCATCGATACGATCGAAGTGACCGATGTCGACATCGCCAAGTTGACGCTCGTCATCGCAGAAGATGAAATTGCCGAGCAAGGCGGCTCTAGTTCGGCGACGGTGTCCCGCAATACAGACACTTCCGTTAATTTGGTCGTTTCCTTGAGCAGTACCGATGTTAGCGAAGCCATTGTGCCGGCAACGGTGACCATTCCAGCGGGAGCTTTCTTCACCACCTTTCAAGTTGAGGGACAAGATGATCCGATCGTCGACGGAACTCAATCTGTATTCATTTTCGCGGATGCCGAAGGGCATGGTTCGAGCGCTGGCGAAATTGCAGTGACCGACGAGGATAGTCCCATCCTCACCATGCAAATTGACGAAAGTTCCATCGGAGAGAACGGAGGCGTCAGCACGGCCACGGTGACTCGCAACACAAATACCGATTCGGCATTACTTGTTTCGCTACAGTCCAGCGACAGCAGCGAGGCGACGGTGCCATCCCAGGTCACCATCCCTGCCGGATTCTATTCTGTGGAATTCAACATCACTGGGCAGGACGACCTGATCTCCGACGGAACGCAATCCGTGCAGGTTACGGCCACGGCAACCGATCATGCAAGCACTTCGGCATCAATCGATGTAACCGACGACGATAGCTCTGCGCTTACAGTTTCAATCAATGAGAGTTTCATTTCCGAAAATGGCGGATCAGCCATAGGAACCGTTTCTCGAAACACTAGCACGGGAACCAGTCTCGTGGTTTCTCTTGCATCAAGCGATCCATCCGAGGCCACCGTACAAGAGCAGATCATTATTTCGCAGGGTGCCAGCTCTGTAGACTTTATCATCCATGCTCAAGACGACTCGCTAGTCGACGAATTCCAATTTGTGACCATTACAGCCTCAGCAGACGATCATGCCGCTGGTAACGCAAGTCTGTGGGTCGACGATGATGACACTCCCGCATTGGAACTCGTAATTTCGGAGAGATCCATCGCAGAAGCTGGCGGCGTCAGCTCTGCAACACTCTCACGCAATACCGATAACACTTCCGCTATTATCGTTGGCATTCGATCCCTAGATAAGGGTGAGGCTATTGCTCCGGAGAATGTGACGATTCCCGCCGGTGCTTCCTCCACGACTTTTGATATCCATGCGCTACAAGACGGATTCGTGGATGGTTCGCAGAACGTGGAGATCCTTGCCACCTTACTGGGTTTCACCGACGGCACCGACAGATTGAATGTCACCGATAGTGATGTTCCTGAACTTTCGCTTACGTACTCGAGCACCGAATTGAGCGAGAACGGAGGAGTCATTACGGCGACGATTCAACGCAATACTGCTCCTAACGGCGCGTTATTAGTATTCTTGAATTCCGACGATCCCGATGAGGCCGGCGTGCCAAGCTCCGTTGTGTTCTCTGACGGAGAGTCTTCCGTAGATTTCGCAATCACGGGGCAAGACGATGCCATTCTGGACGGAACACAGTCGGTTCACATCACCGCAAATGCCGCCGGCTTTGCGGCAACCGAAGCGACGTTTGATGTCCTCGATGACGAAGTTCCTGAAGTTCGATTGACACTTCAGGAAGACTCCATCTCGGAAAACGGCGGCACAACGATTGCTACTTTGATACGTAATACCTCAACAGCAAATCCGCTTGTCGTTTCGCTAAGCTCCACAGATCCGGCGGAAGCCGCTGTTCCAGAATCAATAACGATTCCAGCGGGTGCAACCTCCGTGATTTTTACTATTGAGGCTCAGAATGAAGAACTTGTGGATGGCAACAAGACCGTCGATATTTCCGCTTCCGCGGCGGACCATGCCAGCAGTTCGGCCGCACTCGAAATAACGGATGACGATGTTGCGATGCTCCTGCTGGAGATCGACGAGGACTCGATAGCTGAAAATGGCGGAAGCACTACTGCAAGAATCCGCCGAAATACCGATCCAACTCAACCATTGATCGTCAGCATCGCCTCAAGCGATCCTGGTGAGGCCGTTGTCCCAGCCCGGTTAGTAATTCCAAGCGGAGCCTTTGAGGCTTCGTTTACCATCTCGGGCCAAGATGAAGGATTCGTAGACGGACCGCAGGACGCGAGCATTACGGTCACGGCCGATGGCCACACTGCGGATGCTTCGTTAGTTACCGTAACCGACGATGACATTCCGATCTTGGTGCTAGGAATTACTCAAACTGAATTCAGCGAAAACGGCGGATCCGTGACGGCCACGGTGACACGCAACACGCCTACCAGTACTCAACTACAAGTCTCGTTGAGATCCAACCTTCCTGACGAAGCGAGCGTGCCAAGCCATGTCTTTATTCCGCAAGGAGAGCGTTCCGCAAGCTTCGCGATTTCAGGCATGGACGAAGGGTTTGTGGACGGAACACAATCCGTTGAAATCAGCGTTTCGGCAGGTAGCTATATCGGTGATTCAGGAATCGTAAGTGTGACCGACGATGATATACCGGTTCTCACTTTGACCCTTAATGGAGACTCAATCTCGGAGAACGAATCGACGACTGCAACCATCACTCGCAATACTTCGACGACTTCAGAGCTGGAAGTCTTGCTTGCGTCAAGCGCGCTGGAGTCAGTAACGGTTCCGAACAGTGTGATTATTGCTGCGGGTTCTTCCAGCACCGAGTTCAATATTGCGGGAGTACTTGACTACTTTGTCGATGGCGACGAGACAGTCCTACTATCGGCCTCAGCCGATGGTTTCGTCCTTGGTGAGGATAGGCTCGAAGTTACCGACTTTGACCAGCCACTTCTTGAACTTACCATCGAATCAGCTAACGTTGACGAGAATGGTGGTTTGGCTCAGGCTACCATCACACGCAACACGCCAACGGACTCAGAGTTGTTGGTCGACTTGCTCTCGTCCGAGCCGACGGAAGCGACGGTTCCTGCCAGCGTTACTTTTCCAATCGGGGCGAGTTCTGTTAGTTTTGTGATCGCAGGACAAGATGAGATTCTTGTCGACGGTACACAATCTGTCGAAATCGGAGTTGCTGCGGAGGGCTTTACCGGTGCAACGGACTCCATCAACGTTCTTGACGACGACGTACCTACGCTATTCATAACTGCCGGGCAGGATTCAATTAGCGAATCCGAGTATACGTTCCTGACCGTCTCCAAAAACACGCGAACAGACGACACTCTGATTGTCTCCATTGATTCAAGCGACGAGGGAGAACTGGAAGTGGTCGAAACCCTTGACCTGACGAATGTCAACTCGAGAGGGTTTACCATATGGGGCCTCAGTGATTCCCTCGTCGATGGCACTCAATTGGTCCAAGTAACCGCCAGCACCCAGAACTATGTCTCCGCCGCGTATACCATCGAAGTGACTGACGTCGACGTGCCTACGCTAGCTCTTCGTCTGAACCACTCCTCGTTATCGGAGAACGGGGTACCCACGACGGGCACAGTGACTCGAAATACCGCAACAGACGTGGAACAGCTTGTCTTCCTGACTTCAACGGATCCAAGCGAAGCCATTGTGCAAGAATCAGTCGTCATTCCGGTCGGCGCCACGTCGGCCCAATTCCCCGTCTCCCCGCAGGACGATCTGATTGCCGACGGATCCCAACAGCTTCAAATTCTTGTAGGGGCGGATGGTTTTATGGACGACTCGGCGAATCTCCGAGTGAACGACGATGATTCGAAGCGTGTGTTTCTTTCAATCGATGCAGACGAGATCAGTGAAAACGGTGGTATGACAACCGGAACCGTATCGCGCAATAGCATTCCGAATGAGGATTTGGTTGTCTCACTCCTACCCAGCGATGCGAGCAACGCAAACATCCCCGCAAGTGTGACGATTCCTGCGGGTGAGACCTCTGTAGACTTCACGATCACCGGTGAAAATGACGACTTGGCCTACGGCACACAATCCATGACCATCAGGGCCGACGCAGACCAGCACATCGGCGAAACTCAGTCTCTAGATATTCTTGACGATGAAGAGCCCACGTTGACTGTTGAAATCGACGCCGCAACGATTGACGAGAACGGTGGCAGCGCCACAGTCACGATCGCTCGCAACACACCGACCGAGTCGCAATTGCAAATCCTACTCAGTGCAACTCCGGATGCTCAAATCGAAATTCCGGCGACCTTGATCATCCCGGAAAACGAATCCTCACGGAGCTTTACGATTGTGGCGATCGACAATCAGCTCGTAGCAGACAATTCTCCGGTTCAAATACTAGCGAATCACCCGGAATTCGTCTCGGGTTCTGCTTCGATCAATATCCGCAATGATGACATTTGGACTTGGACGAATCCTGCCAACCCGCTGGACATCAACGACGACGGCTTCGTATCCGCCATTGATGCTCTGGTTGTCATCAACCACCTCAACACGCAGCCTCCAGGCAGGCTAGACCCTCCGACGGAAGAACCCGAGTTTTTCGTCGATGTTAGCGGCGACTCCTTTGTAACCGCAATCGACGCCTTGCTAGTGATCGATCGACTCAACAGCCGTAATGGCGAAGGAGAATCCCAGACCAATCACGACGCAATGCTCGTTGGACTGTTAGAAAGCGAGTTCCTTCGGATGCGAAACTCCCTGGCGATCGACGGCTTCTTCGCCGCGTATGGAGCAAGACGATGAGAAGTGACAAAGGTGAAGCCGCTACGCTGACACGTCTTGACGCGAAAGAACTACCTCGGCAATGCCCTTGGCAACGAATCTCATGGACTAGCTTGTGAATTCTTGTTCTTTCGGGCTTTGAGCTTCAGAGCCTCGGTCCTTAGAACGTCCTTGATTTCGAAGTCCTTATCATTCTTGGACGTCACTTCGACCTGAGCCCGGAGTGACAAGGACGCCAGTGCCTCGATAACTTCAGGATTGAATCTTTCAACTTGAATTCTAACATCGCTGGTTACACTTGGGTTTGCAGCCAACGCAAAGACGGCTTCATCCGGGAGCGTTTCACCTGACTCAGACGGCGCAAAATAGCGGAAGCTTGTGAGACTTGGTAGCTTGGCTAACTCGAGAATAGTCTCTTTGGAAATCTGGCAAGTGTACATGGTGATTGCTGTGAGCCGTTGCGCTAGTGGCCCGTCTAGTTGAAGTTTCTCAATTTTGCACTCGTACAAGTAAAGTTCCCTCAGAAAGGCCAGCTTTTGCAACTCGTCAAAATCGGCTCCACAAAGATTTGCATCGACTAAAGAGAAAACAGCAACTCTCGGGAAGAACTCCGGTTCCAGACTTAACTCGTCAACTGGAGACTTCACTTGAATATACGTTACCGCGGGAAAGACCTCGCCTGCTTCGTAAAGTTGTTGACTTGTCGTCCCTTCTAGCTGAATCCATTTTGCGGTCGGAATCACCCCAAGTGTGCTGAGCCTCAAGTCTTGATCGAGCTGCCGCAAGTCGACTCCTTGCAGGTGTCTCATCGAACGTACGTGGGCAAGATCGGTTGAATTTGGATCGCGTACGACGAGATCTGTGACGGGAAAACCTAAGTAAAGCCAATCCGTTCGAAAGTCTTGTATCCTGGCGAGGTTGAACCCGCTGAACCGGGCTGCTGAATAGAGGGGAACCTCGAGATGCCATCCTATAACGGCGAAAAAAAGAACGAACAGTTGCCCTACAAGTATAGCCATTGGCCGTTTCTTCGCACGGTCATCCGGTAGACGGAGCCAATACCCTAACTTGATTGCGAACCATAACATCAGCGAGAGAATGAGAGCACTAAGCAGTAGACCAAAACTTGGCAGCATTACCCATGCAAAGCGAGCCAACAGCCCCGTACTGAAACTCGCGACAATCAGGATCGCTACTTCGACTAGCGCTCTTAGTGCACGGTCCTGAAATGCCACCACCCAGAAGCCAGCCAATGCGCCCGCTAACATTCCGAGCGCCGGGGTAATGAAGCTGGAGAGAATCAATCCTACGACAGTCGCATAAAGAAAAGTCGAGATTCGCGAAAACGACTGCCGAACCACATTCGCGGCCCAATATCCACCGACGAAACTCACGCTCACGGCCAAAGGCCTCAGCCAACCGTACCAGTCCCCCAGGTACCGCGCGATCGCGCCCGATTTTGTCAACTGAAGCAGCACTCCCGCGACACGTCCAACAACAAAGCATACAAACTCCACCACTTCTACTCTCACAAATCGTCCGAAGACGAACTACAATCCGAAGACG
>JBCCEO010000270.1:0-9596 GCA_039030255.1 Planctomycetota bacterium
GAATTCAAAATGCGAATACTATGTGGGATGGTTTGAGGAAGGAAGCAATCCGGGTTAATTCGTGGGTTTTTGGGTGACCCACAATTTAACCCTTTCATAGGTCAAAAGCTACAATCGTGATGCGAAGCTATTCGAATTCCATTTGGCCAGCCGCGTAAATCTGGTGGACTTGGGGAGGAGTCAGTGCGCGAGGATAGATGAGCAGATTGTCCATCATGCCCGTGTAGCCAATGCCGATCATGGTCGCGATCTTTTCCGGATTCCAAGTGAATTTGATTGGGCGTTGCATGGAACCCCGGTGCTTTCCGTTTAAAAACAGCTTTGCGACGGCATCGCTGCCGTCTTTGGCGTTGATGTTGTGCCAAGTAAAGCAAACATGGGTCCACCTCTTGGAGGAGAAGGGAGGATTCTTCACAACAATCATCGGCCGCTGTTCTGGGGCGACTTTTTCCCAAGGCGTGTCATTGGGATTCCAGAAGTCGTAGTCGGGAAATACGCCCAGTCGAAAATCACGAGGCAACTTTTTGTCAAAATCGATGAAGATAGAAGCATCATTCCATTTCTTGGCCGTGATCTGCAGCGGATCCACAAAACCTGGTTCCAAATCTTGGTCCGGATCCACTTTCATCCACAGTGAGACTGAGCCCGACCAGTTTTCTTCGCGGTAATCGACTTCGTTGCCTTCATAGAAGTAGACGTTGTTCGGCTTCCTTAGGAATCGCAATGCATCCCCGTACACTCCTTCTCCCGAAGCGATTTCCATAACCTTGGATTCGTATTTGGCCATGACGTCACGCTTCGTATCTTTGGCGGAAAGTAAGAAGCCATCGCCCGTGGATAGGTTGGCATCAGTGACATCATCAAAACTCGCTTCGAAGACCGTGCCTACTTCACGCAATTTTGCGGAAGCTGGAAGCCGCTTGATGGCAATGTTGCGAAATTCCACGGGGTCATTGTGGCCTGCAAAACCAAAGTGACCGCGTCGTAGGTGAACACCTGGATGCGCCGCACTGGCTTTATAAGGCTGAATCGTATCGACGTTCACATCGACGATAACCGTGCCGTTCAATTCGACTTGGATACGGCCGCCGTCGACAGTAACTTCCTGATAGTTCCATTGTCCCGCTGGTCTCAAATAGCCACGATGAGCCGCAGCGATCCCGTAAATAGAGCCGTGATACTGGCGCGGATCTAGCTTGGCGTATTTGGGATGCTCGTTATCTAAGACTTGCAATTCACACATACCGTCGTATGAAGCTCTGCCGTGCCCAGGGTAGCGGATCGCCAGTCCGTTATTGCCTCCTGGTGGTAGCTTGAATTCAATTCGAGTCACGAAGTTCTCATAGACTTCGTCGGTGTAGAGCACTCCTCCTCTGCCCGGCTTGCAGCGTAACGAACCATTGTGGACTTCATAATCATCGACGGCGCCTGTCCAGCCTTGCAGGTTCTTTCCGTTAAAAATTGAAGTGAAACCTTCCTTGCCGTCCTCACTTCGAAGTTTGGCGATGGCCTCATTGGCATTTATTTCTCGAATGTTGATGTTTCGCCAACGAATCTCGCCGCCGTGCGTTTGCAAGTGGATGGGGCCTGAGGCGGGAAGTGGCTTGTCGCGTTCCCAGTAGTTCTCCATGATCGCACCGTTGACGACCAGTTTGCCATTCAATTCCACCCAAGTTCGGCTGCCCACCTGCACGATTCGAAATTGATTCCACTGGCCAAAGGGCTCGTCGGCCAGCATGAGTGGAAGTTGGCCAGTTGCGCCCTTGGTGTTATTGAATAGTCCGCCTGAGCCGTAGTTGGCGTTCCGATTCCATTTTCCGCCTGCTTCCGTTGTATCCCATATTTGCACCTGAGGCGTGCCACGCAGGTAGATCCCGCTGTCGGCCTTGGGTACCGTTTTGTATTCAAGCTGCAATTCGATATCGCCGAATTCGCGATCTGTAGTTGCGTAGGGTCCTTTGCCGTCGTTGACTAGTTCGTCCCCTTCGACTTGCCAATGCATCGAGAATTCCTCTGCCTGTTTGGCCAAGGACTCGTTGCGAGCTTCCTCGGTTTTGGCTTTGGCCGTTGTGTGTGGATTATCTCCGTGCCAGCCTGCCAGGCTCTTGCCGTCAAAGATTGACTCGAAAGACTGCTCCTCGGTTGGTTCTTGAGCGTGAATCGCTAAGTGCAAATGTGTCGAAAGCGTGAAACATATCGCAAGGAGAAGATTCACGGAAAACAACTTGGAGTTGATGTTCATACTATCCCTAACTGGCCGCACTCGGCGAAGTAATTCACGAGCGGTTATCAACGTTACTGGAAAGGCCCAATGGCCGTCGATTTTCCCTTAAATCATGGGGCTGTATAAATGGGTCGATTGGGGCAAGGGCAAAGCTTTGGTCGGCTACGGTTTTCAAGTTGCTCTTGCAGGATTGGGAATCCGAGTTGATTCTTCTTTTCAATCGGGGCCGATGACGACAGCGTATCGGAGTACCCAAAAACCAATGCTGTCAATCTACCACAGATCCGTATATTGCTTGGCGCGTTTGATGCTCGGGCAAGTGATGGTGCTAGCTCTCTCGCCCTATGGTCGTGCGCAAGAATCCACTGAATTCACGATGGCACCTGAAGCAATTCAGCGAGGAATTGTTGAGGTCGCCGTGGAACCGCAAGTCTCCACGCCTGAAACTGAAGCATTGGGTAACACGCTCACTTTAGTCGACGTTATGGCCAGCGTGCTCAGTTCTTTTCCTGAGATTCAGCGGGCAAGGTTGATCGGCGGTGAGGCGCAAGGAGATTTGGTTTCGGCCTATGGTGCATTCGACACAAAGATCGAAGGTTATACCCTAAGTGAACCGACTGGATTCTATCGAAACTTTCGGCAGGGCTTGGGTTTGTCTCGACGCACTTGGTGGGGAGGTTACTTGGCGGCAGGCTATCGCTTGGGTCGAGGAGATTTTCAGCCTTGGTATAAGGAACGAGAAACGAATGAGGGGGGGGAATTCAAGCTAGCGCTCGGCGTGCCGCTGCTTCAAGGTCGGGCCATTGATCCCAGCCGCGTCGCCGTGTTTCAGGCAAATCTAGGACGGCAAGCGGTTCAGCCTTCCGTCCAGCAGTCTCTATTGGCCGCTTCGCGAGATGCGAGCGACTTGTACTGGCAGTGGTTGGCATCGGGCTCCAAGCAAGCCATCCAGATGAAGCTTCTCGAATTGGCTCAGAGACGCGCAAAGAAGTATGAAAGGGGAGCTGAAGCCGGCGAATTTGCAGATGTCGACGTAGTGTTGAATCGCCAATTGGTCGCTGAGCGAACCAGCGCGATGTTGCAGGCGGAACAGAAAGCACTCCAAGCTGGACTGAAGTTATCCCTGTATTTACGCGATGAACTTGGGAATCCTAACGTCCCTCCTCCAGCTTGGTTGCCCGACCGTTTCCCGGAGAACTATGCATTGGAGGCTTTCAGCCTGCAGCAAGAGATTGCAATGGCTGCCGGAAGACGTCCCGAAATTGCACTGCTCAATCTTGAGATTCAATCGCAACGGATTGATCTGCGTTTGGCGTCCAATCAGTTACTTCCAACCATCGACTTGTATGCCGAGGGATCTCAGGATGTTGGCGTTCCAGCCAGTTCCTCCAACGACAAAGGCCAATTCGAATTGCTTGCTGGACTGCAAGGCTCCGTGCCTATTCAGCGCCGCAAGGCAAGAGGAAAGATTCAGGCCACAAATGCCAAGATTGCACAGCTCTCTCAAAAAATACGCCTGCAGCGAGACAAGATTGGAGTTGAGATTCAAGTCGCTGAGAATGCGTTGCGGTTGGCGGAACAGATTTTGATTCAAAATAAAATTGCGTTGGAAGCGGCTTTCGATTCACTCCGACGCTATGGGTTTGCATTCGACCGCGGGTATGTGGATCTAATCTACTTGAACCTAATCGAAACCAAAGCCTTCGAGACAGAAGCTAAGCTTATTGATGCTCAGCGTGATTGGTTTATCGCATTGACGCGTTTGCAAATTGCTATGGGCTTGGATCCACTCTCCCAAGCCATGAAGATAGCCGATCTTCCTCCCTCGGACTATTTGGGGCCAAATGACATGCCTCGTGATCTTCGCCAAGTTCCTGAGGGCTTTGAGGAAGACTGGCAGTTACACCAAAGGTCGCCTCAAGGACAATAGAGTGGCCAGCACCAGTTCTCGATCTGCTTACGCCGTTTTCTAGTTGCGTACTAGCTCTGTTCTTCGACTGTTTCGTTTTGGCTAACGAGGTCGAGAAGGTCGCCGATGTTGCGGTGTGATTCGATCGGGTGCCGCAATGGAAGTTGTGTTTCCACTTGGTAGGTATTGCGACGGCCTACACGTTCTCGGGTGATGAATCCCGCTTCCTCAAGTTCTTGAACGATGCGCTGAACGGCTCTCTCCGTAATGCCAACATGCAAGGCGATTTCGCGCAGCACCAATTCTGGATGCATATGGACCATGGCTAACACGTGGGCATGGTTGGTCAAGAATGTCCATTTAGCACTGCCTGCAACTGCATCATCCTGCCCAATGACGGGAGGGCTTTCGCTTGGTTCGCTAGCTTTTTTGGGCAATTTTGTTTCTCCAATAGATTCCACCTATAGGGCGCTCGCAATGTACTTCCCAAAGCCTTGGCGACCTGAATCAATTGTTTTTAGGGCATTAGCCCCGCTTGTCCTCATCTTAACATTATCTCGTCCAAAGTATGCACTTCTTTTTGCGAAAAGTAATTCGTATTTTATTTTTCATGAAAATTAAGTTGCTTTTCTGGATTGACGCAATATAAAACACGAAATATATTTCGTGTAATGGCAGTCGCTAAAGATTCGTGTTTTACCTAAGGCTCCGTAGCGCAATCGACGGGAAGGCGAAAGATGCTTGCTGAAGACATAAAATTGCCTGAGCAAGGCGAAGAGCAGACCGAAGAATTGGTCTTTGCTTCTATTCGCAGTGTGGCAGCAAGCCTCGGTCTTCACATCGAGCGATCTCAACTTGATCTAGCCACTTTGTGTTCTGCAGGCGTTTCCGCAAGCGACAGTTTGAACGTGGCAGCCAACGAACTTGGGTTAGCCATGGGGGAAATGGCCACCGAAGATCGTGATGAAGTATGGGAGCTTGCCCAGGAAGGCTTTCCTATTCTCTTTGTGTGTGAGTCGAATAAGTGTTCGGTTCTAAGCCGCAGAGAGTCTTCCAATTTTGAGCTACAGCAGATTGACAGCAATGGTTATTCACGCTCGCAGTCGGTTTCGCGCTGGACTTGGAACTCCTTTCTCGATGGTTTTCGCGACTATCGCTGTTTCGTGGTAAAACGCGAATTGGAGTGCGAATCGCTTTCGGCAGCACCGATGCACCATTATGAATCAAATGCGGAGGGTAAGCCGCTTTCTCCCGTCAGGCGTTTTGCTCAACTCTTGCGGATGGATGCTCGCGACATTTTTACGGCATCGCTCTTTGCTCTGGTTTCTGGCGTTTTGGGATTGGCGACTCCGCTGGCCGTTGAAACTCTGGTCAATGTCGTTAGCTGGGGTACCTATTTACAGCCTTTGATTGTCCTGGCAGGAATCCTCTTGGTTAGCCTTGGACTGTCAGCAGCTTTGACGATCTTGCAAACTATCGTCGTCGAGATCATTCAGCGTCGGCAACTCGTTCGGATCGTAAGTGACTTGGCACACCGATTCCCACTTGCGAGAGCCGATTTCTTGCGGGGAAAGTATCCCCGAGAGTTGGCCAATCGCGTATTCGACATCATGACCATTCAGAAGGCGACTGCTATTTTGCTAATGGATGGTGTTTCAATATTGCTCACCGCAATACTCGGATTGATGCTTTTAGCATTCTATCACCCTTTTTTGCTCGGATTTGACCTTGTGTTATTGGTGTGTATGACTTGGGTCACATTTTTCCTGGGCCGAGGCGGAATTCAGACTGCGATTCACGAATCGAAAACCAAGTATAAGATCGCACACTGGTTGCAGGATGTTCTGGACTCGCCAGGTGCTTTCCAAACTAATGGCGGCCGCACTTTATCCATTGAACGAGCAAATACTTTGGCGGCAAGCTATGTCAATGCACGTAAACAACAGTTTCAAGTCGTGTTGCGTCAGGTCGTGTTTGCGATTGGCTTGCAAGTCGTTGCCTCGACCGTTCTTCTTGGTTTGGGAGGTTGGTTGGTCATCGAAGGCCAACTCACCTTAGGGCAACTAGTTGCCAGCGAGTTGGTGGTTACGGTCGTGGTTGGAGCGTTTTCCAAAGCGGGCAAGTCGCTCGAAAAATTCTACGACTTAATGGCCGGAATCGATAAGGTTTCGAACTTGCTCGATATTCCCGCTGATACTCACGCTCGAGTTGCTTTCGCCGAGGGAGAGGCTCTGCCGGTTGCCTGGGATAACCTGCTAATACGAACTCCTACGGAAGCGGTGACTATTTCCGCCGATCGTATCGAAGCTGGAGAAAAGATTGGCATCAAGGAGGATGGACCCGCGAGACTTTTACTGCAGTCGATTGTGGGGCTTCGCGATCCAATCAGTGGTCATATCGAAGTCGACGGAATTGAGTCAGCTAAGCTCGTGCACGGTGCGCGCGGTCAAGCGATTGGCTGGGCCTCTGGATCCGAAGTCTTTAACGCCTCGATTCAAGACAATGTCGCACTCGGCAGGCCTGGTGTGGGGCAGACGCGCGTGCGTGAAGTATTGCAAATAGTTGAACTATGGGACACCGTCTCACGCATGGAAGATGGCCTAGAAGCAGAACTGCAGACGGATGGATACCCCTTGTCAGGACCACAGCAGGCCAAGTTGATGATCGCTCGCAGTCTGGCAGCTAGCCCTGGGCTGCTAATCATTCACAATTGCCTGGATGAATTGGGTGAACGGGAGCAGGAGCTGGTGTTGCGGCGAATTCTTGACATGCCCAACACGACGTTAATGGTGGCTTCGCGAAGTTCGCTGATTCTCAACATGTTGGCCCCGAAGGAGATTCTCTAAATGCGTGCTGTGCGGGCAAAAATCCTGAGTCGCCGAGAACCGACTTGGTCCGACTTTCCGGCTTTGGACCTTGTGCGTACCGGTCGACTGGTGCGAATTGCAGGTCGGGTAACATTGTTGTTGCTAGTAGCTTCGGTTCTTGGCATGCTGCTGCTGCCTTGGCAGCAAACGTCATCAGGAACCGGAGTTGTTGTGGCCTTGGATCCTCAGCAACGTCCACAAGCTGTAAAGAGCATCGTCAAAGGGGTGGTTTCCAAGGTCAAAGAAGGGCTGCGCGAGGGATCCTACGTCAAGCAAGGGGAAGTGCTGATCGAATTGGTCCCCGCTGCCGAAGGTGGGATTCAACAATTGGAGCTGCAAATCGCTGCAGTCCAGCTCAAAGTAGATCTGGCCAACGATCGCATTCAGTATGCCAAAGAACAAGTGGAGCTTCAGAAGTCTGCCGGCAAGCTGTTGGCTGAGTCTCTGCAAAAGGAACTGGATGCAGCAGAGCAAGTCGTCACTCAGGCAGAAAAGGAAGCGGAAGCAACCAATGCAGAACTGCTAGACAAAGAGAATCAACTACGCATCGCCGAAGAGGTAATCCAAGAAGGGATCATCTCCCAACGTGATCTGGTCAGCAAACGTCAAGCTGCAGAAATGACGCGTCAGAAATATAAGAAAGCGCAGAGCTACATTGATGAGTCCAAGGACAAGCTCGAAAGCAAGCGAAAGGAGGTTAAAGCAAAAGAGGAGGAAATCGAAATCAAAAACCGGGACGCGGCCAACAAGTTGCTAGGCGAAAGAACCAAGTTGCAAACGGACACAAAGGAACTCTCCGAGTTGACGGTGAAATTGCAGGAAATGAGCAACCTCAAAGTTCGGGCACCCAAGAACGGCTATATCCAGCAATGGTATGGTCTGGAGGGAAGCGATACGGTCAAAGAAGGTGCGACGCTTTTCGTTGTAGTTCCGGATGCGGACGAGTTGTCAGTCGAGCTGACTATCAATGGAAATGATATGCCGCTGGTGCATGAAGGAGATATGGTGCGTTTGCAGTTTGAAGGTTGGCCCGCGGTGCAATTTGTTGGTTGGCCTTCGGTAGCTATCGGAACATTTGGCGGAAGAGTCAATCGCGTGTTCCCCACCGATGACGGTAAGGGTAACTTCCGAGTATTGGTGACCGCAGACGTGCACCGCGAGCAAGACATAGACTGGCCAAACGACAACTACCTTCGGCAAGGCGTGCGAGCGAATGGTTGGGTGCTCCTCAATCGCGTATCGCTGGGCTATGAAGTCTGGCGACAGCTCAACGGATTCCCTCCTTCATTGCCAGACGCCAAGAAGGAAAAAGTTGACAAGGTCAAATTGCCCAAGGCCTAGGTATCGCGGCAGCGGTAGCTCGGCCGGATCGCAGTTTCCAAAGCAGCGAAGCTCGCTCACTCAAAGCCGCGGCCGTTGTTATACATCTGGTCGAATCGTTTGAGTTCGTCTTCATCAATGACATTGTCCAAGTTGTAATCGATGTGTGTCATATACAACGTGACATTGCCTTGCCCCAGCTCTTCAGCTGTGATTTTGCCGTCTCCATCTTTATCTAATTTACGAACATCTTTGAACATCTGCACTAAGAAGATTCCTGGTCTGGTGCTGCCATTACCAAGCGGTTCGGTTGTGACCTCAAACTGTTGCGTTACCGGGAAGCAAAAAGTCTCTGCATCATCACAAATGACATACTTGAGGCTAATCTTGATCGGCTCCCGTCTTCCTGCGCTGCTCTCTTTGGAAGCCAAGTCAATCAAGAACATGCGAGGATCGACGTCGGAATCCTCATCGACTTTCGGCCCCTCAAGTTCCTCTGCTGTGATACCCAAGGCGGCTGGTGCGTCAAAGGAGACTCTTATTCTGCCCGCCAAGTTGTTCCAGTGCACCTTGTGAATCGGATCCGGGTAGAATCCAAGAAACATTTGATACTTGCCTTTGGCATTCTTTCTCGGCGTAAGCTCGGCCCGCAGTTTGACAAATAGTGGCCGTTCGTTGTCAAGTGGCAAGTACTTGATCTTGATCGGTGTAAGCCCACGTGGCAGCTTGATCGGCTCGACGACGCCACTGGCTACCTCGCGCGGTTCTGGCCGGAAACGAACCGGCAAGTCTTTTATCTTTGTTGGACTCTCTACTTCGCCCACCAGTTCTGTTAGGTCGGCTCGTAGCGTTCTTGGATTGCTCCAGAAACGTTGACGCACAATTTTTCCGTCTGGGTCCAGGACAAATTCTCCGTTGTACGTCCCACCAAATGCTTTAGTCGCGGAGTCATCCATCGAGTCGCATAGCCAGGGAATCTGCGTACCTGTCATGCGCTTTGCTTCGGCTACATGCAGCAATCGTTCTTGCAGATTGGCCGGTTCTTGAAAGTTGTTCGTTTCTGGGTGCGCCAGACGCTTGTAGACGTAATAGAAGTTGACTTGATCTTGGTAGTCGCGGTAAACCGTCTCCAGACCGGAGACAGTCTTTAAATAAGGCGCTCAGGTCAAGCAGCCGAAAACAACCACCGTGTATTTGCCTTCTGCCGAAGAAAGATCAAAGGGCTGTCCTCCAGAATCGAACAAAGTTGCTTCTGGCTTGGTGCCAATCAGCGGAC
>JBCCEO010000271.1:0-9595 GCA_039030255.1 Planctomycetota bacterium
CTTACCCTTTCTTACAGTTTCTTTCAATTGTCACAACTTTGCTTGCTTCCTTGATTTTACTTTTAATTCTTACATGTCAACTCACAAGACTACTTTTCCAGATAGTGTACAACTAGCTGGAAACACTACTTCTCGAAGCTTGGCGTTCCAGTCCTCACCAATTTCCCCGTGGGACATACGAGGATGAATCTTACTCTTCCAATTGGTGCACGCGTACAGCTTGACGCCGACAATCTGCGTCTCCGCATTCTTGAGAATCCGGTCGCTCTTTCGGTATAACAGATCGTCTGACCAGGGAGAGTCATTTTTCATTATTCGGTGAAGCCGTCGCATACTAGCACGAAGCGCAAGCGAGTGTCTTTTTGCTCGACATGATTTCCTGTGAGCGACAAGGCGCTAGAAGACGGTGGTTTTTTAGAACTCCGCTGCAACCGGCGGCTCGCGCCTTGCCGCTCACGAAGACAAAAATTTCTAGAGGCGCAAGGAAGTGAGATTCCATGAGCTTTGTAGTATTTCCGGGAGATTCGCTCGATTGCGCTTCGTGCTAGTAAAAATCGCGCAATCAAGTGCGACGAACGTATTCCTAGCACTCAAAACACTTGACCAGGCGTCGTCGTTTGGATACTCCACAACGTTCCACCTGCGGTCACAAACAGCGTTTTTCCATCGACTCCGCCAAAAGCACAATTGGTGGTTTCATCTCGCGGAATGGCGACAAATTCTAGCAATTCGCCTTCAGGGGAAAACACGTATATGCCAGCTGAGATCGGATCGGCAGTTTCAAAAGGCAGCTTTGGCTGATTCCGCCCGGCTGCGACGTATAGCCTTCCCGCAGTATCCAACTTCATGCCATCAGGTCCGCGAGTCGGTCCCCAGTCATAGATCAAAGTTTGTGTCGCAGCGTCGATGCTTCCATCGGCCTTCATGTCAAATCGCCAGAGCTTGCGGGCTCCGCCGATGTTGTTGTTATTGTTGTCGGCGACGAACAGGTAACGCTCATCGCTAGTGATCGCGATCCCGTTTGGCCGATCCACTTCATGCGTGATAATGCGAGCCACCGTTCCATCTGGATCCACTCGATAAACTCCCTCGACTTCGCGTCCAGCTTCATCGTGCATTTCGATCGAGGCGCGGTCACCGTAGCGCGGGTCCGTAAAGTAAATGCGTCCTTTGGAGTCGATTGTCAAATCGTTCGGCGTATTGAATTTCATGCCCTGGAACTTGTCTGCCAGGACTTGGAGCGAACCATCTTTGCGTCGACGAACCAAACGTCGCTTGGCTGATTGGCAGATCACCAAGTCTCCTTGTTCATCGAATCGCAGGCCGTTGGACCCAGCCTCTCGAAACCAGACGCTTTGCTGGCCATCCAAAGCGCGCCTGTTAATATTCCCTTCGCCGCTAGTGAGCAGACCCAGAGTCGGATGCCAGGCCGGACCTTCACCGGCCCCCGTTTCTTGCAGTTGTATCGGCTTCGAAGTGAAAACAGATTCTCGCGTGTCAGCAGCTCGCAGCCGAATGGTCGCCGACACCGGAATGTGGTCCGAGAGCATCTCCGTGCAAGGGCTTCGCAAAATCGCAATGGACTCCATCTGCTCAAGCAAGGAAGATGAGACAAAGATGTAGTCCAGTCTACGGTCCGTTCCATGATCCTGATCGTTCACCAACTCGCCTGGGAAAGTACCGACAAAGGGAAGGTGAGTAGATCTGCGGGAAGCAACCAAGTCGATGTAGCCCTGGTCGAGAATCGCTTGGATTCCACCGTAGTCGATCATTCCCTCGTTCAGATTGCGGGCCTTGGAATTCTTCCTGTCAAGCCCTTCAAAAAACGGAACTAATTGTGCATCCGAGTCGTACTGCGATTTGTCGGCCGGAGAGAAGCCGTTGAAATCGCCAGCCAACACGATCTTGGGATTTTTCCCCGGGAGTGCTTTCACGTCCTTTTTCAATAATGCGGCTTCTTCGATTCGTCGCTGGAAATTGGAAGGGTGAAAATGGACCACGTAGAACCAGATCCCTTGAATTCGACATCGCAGCAAGCCGTGGTGGAATCCTTCGCGAATTCGCTTCACATCCGTGATCGGATAGCGTGATGTAATGCCGGTTGGAAAGCCCTCTTCCTTTAGCAGAACAGAATAAGGATGTCCCCATGATGCTGCATCTTCCTGAAGTCTTTCTTCGGTGTAAGTGTTTAGTTCTTGCAGCGAAACCACATCGGGCGCTTGAGCACTCATCCAGCGTTTCCAGTTGCCGTAACGCGGTTCGGCCTTCTTGGTGAATCCATACCACACATTGTGCGTAATGACTCGTAGCTTCTCTGGGCCGGAAGCCTCTTGCGGCTGGGCGAAAGCCGGGTAGCAGAGCAGCAGGACCAACAGGATCGAACGCGGCATCTGGTTTCTAACTGGCGACATACAGGAACTCCGAAACACTCTTTCAACTTCACTTAAGAACTTGGATAAGATACCGAGTTCCAGTAGGCATCAACAGCAGTCGTCCGCATTTCGCGGGCAACTCTCCCTTTGTGAGCCCAGCGAGCAATTCTGGGAGAGTCGGAGCCCCAGCGACGGAGAGGGCTCACGCGATGATAAAAAAGTTCCGTTGTCGACCCGAACTCAGGACGCGCCTAGCTCATGCTGCGGGTTGGTTGGACGCAGATAGTAGTAGAGCCGTTGTCCTCAACTGCTTTCCCAACTAGCTCTCCCTTTCTGAGCGCAGCGAGCAATTCTGGGAGAGTCGGAGCCCTAGCGACGGAGAGGGCTCACGTGTAGCTAAAAAAACTCTCCGGAATGTTCTCCAGCCCTGAAAGAAACAAGCTCTTCATTCTTCCTACTCATGGTCGACCATTGGTGTTGCTCGCTGAGTTTCCACACACGCACGAATCGTTAACGCGATCTTTCGACTTGCTGTAGAGCCGCCGCTGTTGCCATAAATCGCCAGCAGGGAGCGAGCGCGGGTCATGGCCACGTACAGGCCGTTTGCGATTAACTTGCCTTCAGGGGCGACAAAGTGATCGACGCAGGGAATGACAACGACTTCCGATTCGTAGCCCTTGTACGAGTGTGGCGTGGTGGCAAGCAGCGTGTTCGGCTTTCGTTCAAAGGACCGGTTTTTCTGAAGCGATAATTCGACGCCAAACTCTGCGACTAAGGGAGACAGTTGAGTTTCCAGAATGCGTCCGGCACCGCCGCCGTTGTAGATGACACAAATATCGCTTGGAGAGATACCATCCACTTCGATCAAGTGACGCAGGTGTTTCGCAACTGCGACCATCTCATCGGTTCGTCTGTCGAAGGAATGGAAAATGGGTTTCGGGCCTTCCACCTGACTGAAAGTTACTCCTAACCAGTCCTCGCCGTTGCGAGTTGTTCGTGTAAGCAAGCCGAGCGAAATCAATTCTTGTTGGTCATGTCTTCCAGTCTCACCTGAGAGTCGGTGCAGCACGTTGACGGCGAGTTCTGTGATCTGACGAGTTGCCCTGAAGCTCTCTCGAATGATCGTTGAACGTCCTCGCATGTCGAGTCCGAAGTCAGACCACTTGGGCGTCTTTGTGCCGTAAACGTTCTGGGCGTTGTCGTAGAAGATGTGAGCAGATCGACTGTTGTCATCTGCCTCGTCAGCTTGTTCGACGACCGACAGCAAGAGCCGAAGCGTTGATGGCCCCATGTCCTGAGCTTCGTCGATAAACAACGCCGTGCAACGAGGTAGGGTTTTCTCTGAATCCTGTCGGTTGAGAAACTCCTCGGCTGCCCGGTCATAGTCGAAACCGAATTGATCCATCGTCATCTGCACATTGGGAAGCATCGCGGCCAGCACATCCTTCACATGGAGAAGTTCGACGTTCTCCCATGGGAAGGCAGTTCGGTGTAGCAATTCGCCATCACCCTGACGTTCCCAAGCTGCCTCGATCGAATCACATAGAAGTTTGTGGAGGCTTCTGTTGGCATAGACGGCCCAAATGCGAGCATCCTTCTTGCCTTGGAGTCGTTTCGCCGTCTTGGCCAACCAGTTGCACAACACAACCGACTTGCCGCTGCCAGCGACTCCACGAACCAGTCGAGGCTTTCCATCAAGCTCGAGGTTCGTCAGGCGTTGCTGCTCCTGCGAGAACAACGGCTTCATGTCTTTCCGGCCACGAAACTGATCGCCCATACGGCAGTTCGCCTTGGTTCCGCTGGCGTGCCCCGTTGGCCCGGCATCAGAGTGGGTGTGATATTTTGGTTCAGGTTCGGCTACGAACGAACCCTTGGCTGGTGCCTGCTCTCCGTTGTTTCTCCATGTGTATTGGCTTCCATCTTTCACAAGCAGGGATTCTGTGAGATGGCGTTTCAGTGGACGCAGATAGGGCTCATCCATTTCGGCACGACTGGCAAGAACTATGATGGCTTCCCGTGCTCGGCTGAGCGCGACGTTCACCAGCCGCTTCCATTCGACAACGCCCCATGTGTGGCTTCCTGCGTTAACCGTGTCAAACACCACGATGTCGGCTTCGGAGCCCTGCTGACTGTGAACAGTCGAAGATTCCCAGGAATCCATTCCCGAAACGGCCAACCATTCACCGACTGCGTTGGCCTGAGCCTTGAACGGTGAAATAAACAAACCATTGGCTCCTTGGACATCGGCGTCAGAGAACAGTTTTTGCAACACAGTTTTCGTGATCTGGCGAACCCAACTTTTGTTGCCCGGTCCCCGCTTGGCTCGAATGGCGGCGAGCTCACAGTCCTCTTCGTCGAGGACATACCAGATCGCCCTCGAGCGTTCAGAGAGAAACGGGGCGAGCGTCGATTGCTGAGCGGCTCGTTCCGCTGCCGTGGTTAACACACCGCTGTATTGAAACGTGGACACGACCTTGCACACATCCGGGTGCATACGACGTTGTTCAGAAAGCAGGTGAACGGCAGTCGGCACGTCACTTGTTTCTTCAAGGTGACTGAGGCCGCTACTGGCCAGCCAAGTCTGTTGCCGAGTGGGCAGCACTCGTGAAATGCGGCTGATCGGAGCAAGTTGTTTTGAATCGCCGACGAGCACCACCCTACGAGCGGCCAACAGCGAAAGGGCTGCAACTGCCGAGCGCGAAATCAAACCCGCTTCATCAATGACGATCGTCGTGAACGGGGCTTCGCCGCTTTCCACCATCTTTCGGATGTTGTCATCTCTCAGGAAACGCATCGCTTTGAATGCTGTGGAAATCACAACCCGGTTCTTGGCGTCGACAAAGATTCGATTGCTCTGGTCGTTGCCTGTTGTTCTCAGTTCACCGATCTGTTTGCGAGTTAGCGCCTTCTCTTCCCACGAATCGAATAGCGGCAGTTGTTGAGCCAACCCGTCGATTTGAGAAAGGACTTCTGATTCCGTGCCGGCAAGCATTGAATCAAGTTCTCGACTGACGAATGTCTGGTACGAGGCTCCTTTGCCGATCCTCAGCAGGGATTCATTTTCCAACTCGCTCGCACAGACGGACTTCGCCGCTTCGCCAAGTGACAAAGCCACCGCATCAGTTGCTTTGTTCGTCGTTGAGACAATTAGGATGCGTTCACTTGCGTCACTCAAGACTCGTGCGATCTGTTGCCCCGTTGTCCAAGTCTTGCCAGTTCCCGGTGGTCCCCACAGAACGCTCCAGGAATGTTGCCACCACGCATGCAGATGCGATAGGCCGACCACAGCCGCATGGGAAACGTCGGGATGGACATCTCCCTCGGAAGCATTGAGTCGTTCTGGAAGATGCTCGCGAACTTCCTTGAACTCAGCACTGTTGTATAACGCATCCAGAACCGACAAAAACTCGAATGGACGAACAAAGAATGGGCCAACCTTGGGAATTGCTTCGGGGTCATCCAGAGCCACGAACAGGCAGCCGTTCTGCTCGTCTACTTCAACAATCTCGCCCGACCAAACCACTTCATCTTCGTAGTCAGCTTCTTCATAGAACCGATCCGTGAAGCTGGAATCATCGTCGAGCGAATTTGGACAAAACGCCTTTGCCCCTTCCCACGTCCAGTCGAATTCAACTGTTTTGCCGATATGAACAACGTAAACCGTTCCTCGGTCACGCTCGGCAAACACACTGACCTTCTTGCAGTTCAATCGTTTCCACCGAGAACTGTCCCGAAACTCCTGCCGCACTGCAGCCGCGGCATCGATGAGCTGTTGGTAGTCGCCAGCCGGAAGGCGAAGCTCGGACGAAAAGCGTGCAGGAGTGAACTCGGCGATATCCCTCGCCTCGTTGTTATCAGAGTTGTCGCTTTCCCCGTCCATGTACTCACCGTCATCTATCGTATGCTGCAGTATATCCTCGAACACTCAGATAGTAGAGCAGTATTCCCCAACTGCTTCCCAACTAACTCTCCCTTTGTGAGCCCCGCAAACAATTCTGGGAGAGTCGGAGCCCCAGCGACGGAGAGGGCTCAAGCGCTGATCGAAAGCTCCGTTAACGACGCCGAACGGAGGACGTGCCTAGCTTACGAACATTTTTCATCAAGCAAGTCAGTCGTAGGGGGAAATTCGTTTGATTGCATTGACAATTAGCTTTGCTTGCAACCACCGTTTGACGCGTCGGTGGGTGCGAACCCATGCTGGCAACTGGCTTAGTCCACCTCCCCAACTGGTAAGGTTGCCGAAGTAACGTTCGACCTGTTCTCGGTATTTGAAAAGGTCTGAGGAGAATTCAGGTGATGGGTTCTCGGTAAGTTCTACGCTGCGCAAGCGACCAGCAGTTTGTTTTCGATGGCCAAATCCACGTCCTGCTCCGTAACGCCTCCCAACAACTAGTTGCATGTTACCTCGGTCATCGCAAACTTGGTGAAGTTTATTGGAATCATAGTTGGAATCCGCCACGAAATACCCTCGGGCAGTCGTTGCTTTAAGCATTCTAGCGGCCATAACTCGCTCATCTTTGTTCATTGGGGCGACTCTCCATTCGGCAAGTTTCCCTTGTTTTCCCATGATTACGTGCAACTTGTACCCTTTGGCGTTACAACCAGCTGCGCGTCCAAACCCGGCTTGTTTATCTTTCGTGCAACCACCTATGGGCAGCGGCTTGCCATCCATCAACCAACACACCTCCAGCCCCCGCTCGGACTTTAGCACCAACTCCTCTACACGCGTTAACAATTTCTGCACGCCCGGGGAATGCAAACGGCGGCTCATTGTTGCATCGGAAGGAATGCTCTCGCCCCAGCTGTTCGCTGGCCAGTTACAGCGGCGACAAGCCCACGTTACCGGACGGTCATGTAGCACAGCCCAAAACCAAACCTTGGCGATTTCAAAGCTGCTATAGCCACGGCTGACCTTGACTCTTCCATTGCAAGCTAACTTCACAACCGCAACAATCTCTTCCCAGAGTTGGCGTTCCATCACATCCCTCCGTTCGTGTGGTAACAAACTTTGGGATGTAGACGCCAACTCTATTAAAATCAACACCTTACGACGCTTGATGAAAAATGTTCTTACGCTGCGGGTTGGTCGAAAACAGCCACAGATAGTAGAGCAGTTGTCCCCAAATGCTCCCCAACAAGATCCCGATTTCCTCCGCAATTTCCGGCGCACTTCCTGTAACTCGGACTTGGAGTCCTTAGAATAGTTGACCGATGAGATTGAAAACGAGATTTTTGGTGCGAGATGCGTGAGAAGCTTCCATACTTCGAGATAATTGATGACCAGCTGGCTGCGGTCCTTCGGCAGAAAACGGATGCTCAGCGGCTTCGTAGTGTTGATGCTTTTTGGAAATCCGCACGCGCGATCCTCAAGGCAGCGATATGTACGGAACATCCGGAATGGGACACGCGAAAAGTCAATGCCGAGATCGCGCGTCGCATTAGCAACGGAGCACTTGATGAGCTCCGATCCTGATCCCAGCGACCTGCAGCCCAGGCAACTCTTACAAATCGCTGCCAACTTCTTTGAAGATCAGAAAGTCGATTATCGAATCGTTGGTTCGATGGCCAGCATTGCCTACGGCGAAAACCGTTTTACAAATGATGTCGATATTGTGGCCGACTTGAAGCTTAGCGATGTAGATGCTCTCTGCGATTGCTTTTCTGAGCCGAACTACTTTCTTGCACGACATGCTGTCGAAGACGCCATACGCAAGCGCTTCCAGTTCAACATTATCCATGTCTTCGCCGGACTGAAAATGGATGTCATGTTGCCGAAAGACACCGAGTTCGCCGTTATCGAACAGCAGCGTTCGCTTCGGCTAACAGACCCCGACGGTCTTTCAGCAATGTTTGCGGCGCCCGAAGACGTCATAATCAACAAGCTCATTTTCTTTCAACTAGGGGAAAGCGACAAACACTTGCGGGACATCGCCGGAATTTTAAAAGTAAGATCGGGCAGCATCGACTTTGACTACATCGAAACATGGACTAAGAAACGAAACGTAGCCAAAGAATGGCAACTCGTCCAACAGAGGTTAGACGACGATTAGTAGCCAACGCAATGGAGCGTCGTCTTCGAGCTACCAGCGATCGCTCTTGTCAAGCTGAGCAACTAGTAACTTTTTCAACTAACGAATTGATCATGCCTGGTTTTCTCCCGTGCCATCGCAAGTCGCCAGAGTAGAGAAGCTTCTTGCCGTTTGCTTCAACTAAGAAAGCCACTGCGGTTTCATCAAAGACAGCGTTTTGCTGCGCAACATCCCAACCCAAAACGAGTTTGCAGACTGAGAGCCAAAAACCAAGAAGCTTGACTTTCAAAACGAAAGCAGGAGTTTTCATAGAGAGATAAAGAGTTTTCATTCAGCGACCCTTCAAACAACACGACGAGCTAACATCTCAAAATGTCGTTGGCACGCTGACACGTTTGGTCCATCCAACCTGCAATTCAAAGAATATATCCAAAAAAGATTCTTCTCCCGCAGACTGGGATGACAATTCAAAGTCGCGACCGGCGACTGGCAGCGAAACAAAAATAGCGAATTCACTCTCGTCCCTTGGCGCTTGAAGTTCCGATGCGTGGGGGCAAAAAGAAAGGCTCGCCAGAATGAACTGACGAGCCTGTTTGTTTGAGCCGGGTTGTGACTCCGGCTTTAGTGGAGGCGGCGGGAATCGAACCCGCGTCCCGCGATATTTCCATGAAAGCCTCTACGTGCGTAGCTAATTGTTTAAGTCTCGCTTGCCCAGCCGCCTATCAGCAAGGCTGCCATTCAAGCCAGCCGGGAGCATTTTTTAGCCTCTCACGTGCCCGACACGGTGAGAGGCGATCCAGAATTGCGACTGGCAGTCGGGCGTCTCTGGCGAACCCCCTCAGCCAGGGCAACCTATTTAGGCTGCCATTGCTAGACTATTGTCTGCAACTAAATTTTGCGGTCAGCTTTTAACGTGGCCAACTGACCAACCACGGCACGCCACCTTCATTTCTAGCTACCCGGTCGAATCCATTTCGCCCCCAGCAGAGAAGATTGCTCTTCAGCGAGTCTTTCTCGAAAGTCGTTTCAAGCTGACTCCCCGATTGCTTCGGTTTGCCAACTTCTCCAACTGCAAGAAAAACTTGCCATCGGTCAATTATCCGCCGCATGGACAGAAATTCAAGTCGTGCAGGGATACTGCGTTAGAATAGTGGCAGAGGCGTCCACCCCGTGTTTGGAAAATTAATAAAAGAA
>JBCCEO010000272.1:0-9586 GCA_039030255.1 Planctomycetota bacterium
GCAGCTCCGGCAGAACTAACTCTAGGGAGCGGTTTCCTGACAAAATCGGCGTCGGCGTCTGCGCCGTACCATTCACCTTTAGAGTCAGCTGGCAATCGACATCGAGCGCATAAAGAATCTCAAGTTTATAGGTAGTACTCGCAGGTTCGGCTGCGAGCTTGACGCTTGCTCGAAATGTCGCGGTACTGCCAGGTGTTATGCTCGCAGTACCCAGAGTGCCTGCAGTACCCTGAAACAACTGAGAGCTGAGACCAATATCGAAAATCCACACGTATCCCGTGTCTTCGTTTCCAACTTGATACACAAGAGTGTTATTTGCTTGCAGGGAAACACTAGAGGAAACTTCGGTCGCTGTATTCGAAAGTGTCTGCTGCGTCGTTTCGCCATTTAGGATTCGTGTCATCGAAAAATCGTCGCCTGTAAAGATACTCATCCTCCAGAGAGACTCAGCACCTGCATATAAGACCTTGCTATTCACCGTGTCCAGTTGAAATGGAGCAATGAACACCGGGCTCTCTGAGCCTAGATCTGGCTTGATGTTTTGAGCGATTACCCAGCTTCGAGTCGCTTCTGTTCGGATGAGCCGATTCAATCCCATGTTCTGATATTCGGCATAGAATCGTGTTGCATCATTTGGATCAAACGCGGTCGCTCCGCCATCTCCCCCCATAACACTACTGTCCCAATCGTAATAACCAGAACTATGGGCCAGAGTTCCATTGTCCTGAGCTCCGCAAAGGACAACACGCTTGCCGGGATTTCCGCAGCCATAATAAAATTGCGTCACGGTGTATCCGTGATTCTTCATCACCCAATTCGGAGACGATGGAGTGGATGTGCCTTGATTCTGATGTGCTACTGTTTTGATGTTCTCCGTTGTGAATATCCCTCCGTCATTGCCCAGCCAAACACGCGGATTCGTTTCGCTGTCATAGTCGATATCTTCGACTAAGAAATGTTGGTCTAGGTGCGGAAAGCGCTGAATGGAACCGACTTCGTAGCCACCAATTTTCTCAGACGTTTCTCCACCGTTCTTGCTACGGTAAATATCAACCCCGCCTACCACAACTAAGTTAGCGTCCTTGGCATCGCCGGCCCAGAGACAGATGTCGTAGTATCCTTGGCCCGCATTTTCTGTCCCCTGGGCCTGGAAGACTTTGTCAACTGCAGAACGATGTAGCAACCTAGAATTCGTTCCCTCGAATACGCATCGCCAGATAACTCCCTTTGGGGACGCCTGTTTTTTTTCTGCAAACACATACGCCGGAATTTCTCCAATTCCCGTTATCGGCTCCGGGGCCTCGCTGGAAGTTATATCCTCTGTCCCAGCCGCGCTCCCGGATGCACCTGCGTCCCCCGCATCCGAACTCTCCGTATCCGAACTCTCCGTATCAGAACTCTCCGAACCAGAACTATCCGAACTAGAACTATCCGTATCAGAACTAGCGGGCGCAGCCGTCGCGGTGGCGGAACCTCGCGCAGTCTCCGCCGCTGTGTCACCGCTGGCACTTGCTTCTTCTACATCGACTGCAATTAGCGCAGCCTTCGCAAAAGCAACTTCAACGCGTCCACTTGCTTGGTTGTCTGCGGGAGGAGGAAGGATCCTCCACCGTTTCCCACCGTCTTCCGAGAAGAACACTAATCCTCCGCCGGATTGACCAGCCAGTAGCAGATTACTGTCCTGCGGATGTGCCGACAAACTGGAAAGCTTCGCTTCCATCTTTTCTCCCTCACCGGGAGGAAAGAAGTCGATGTATCCGGCTTCAAAAGTTGTCTCAAACTCCAGGGTGTTTGCCCCCTCCTTCAAGTCAATCTCACAAGTAGCCGGAGCGTTATCCTCCGAACTGCCAGCTGCCTTCTCAAAGACGAGCTTCGTTCCGCCATCGTCAACTGCTGCATCGTTATGTTTTACCCACAAGATGGTTTTGTGCTGAGCGGAATATTTGAACTTTAGGATATGCTTGCCAGATTTCTTCGCTTGCACGACTTGGGAGCTACCAACAAGTGCCTTTTCATCATCTGCGATGTCCAGCGTCATGGTTTCCTTGCTCGGAGCCTCCAGCTCTGAAGCTTCTACTTCTGAAGGCTCCACTTCTATAGAATCGACCGCAAGTCCGGACTGAAAGCGTAGGGTATTGGCCCCTGCTTTTAGCTTCAGTGTTTGCGATAAGAAATCAAGAGCCTGAGCAGAATTTGTGCTTGGAAATAGCAGTTCAACCTGCTTCTTATTGGTTGCATCATCGGCATTAATCTCCAGCGTCATGGAGACTTGCTCCTTGGCGATGTACCGAAACCGAAGCTCGTAATCGCCTGCCTCTTTGACTGTCGGCGCGACAGTAGACTCCATCAGCCTCTTGGTTTCTGGGATAAGCCTGTTCGGTGTTTCGAGGAAGATGCAATCGATCGCTAGTTGCGCGACAGTCCCGGCTTCGAGACGAACCGAGATCGTATTTGAGCCAGCCTCCAATTCCACCTGTAGAGTATGCACTCTCCAGTCCGTCGAAGCAGAAGTCCGATCCAAAGTTATGGAATGGGCTGTATCGTTTACCTTGAGTTCAATGGTTGCCCCCGCAGATGCATGGACGGACGCGTACCGAATACTGAGATTACAGCGTTTCGCCTGTACCGCTTCACATTGAAAAGTCAGTTTGTCGTTGGCGGCATACAGTGCGGAATGGCTTTTTCCTGTAAAGCCGTTATTCTGATGACCATTCGTAGCACCTCCTGACGTCGTGGCGTTTTCCGCTTGCAACATTCCAGGACTGAATTCTGCTTGGTTCCATTCTTCGTGAGCGTCGACGACGGAGTAGCGAATCCCACCTTGAGTAGCTGCGAGCAGCGTCTTTCCGTCTTTTGTGAATACGAGATCATCAACGGCTGTGAATGCATTCTCGGTATTTGTTGGTTTTGTCTTTTCAATCTGCTTCCAGGTCCAGCCATCAGTGGATTTGAAGATGCCGGAGCCAACGGGAAGGGCGGAGTTTTCAACGTGTCTGGTCAGAGCACCTTCCCCTGTCCCTGCAAAAATCGTTTGTCCCGTTTTATCTTTTGGATCAGCGGCCAGTGATGAAACGCCCAGATTGGGCATTAAGTCCTCCGTTGGAACCCAGTTTTCGCCTTGATCATCCGAGTACCATACGCCTCCCGAAGCGGCCCCCGCGTAGATAACGTTCTCCTTGTCATCGGGGTTCTCGGGATCAATGGCTTGTTTCACGTGAAGGATGGCAAGTGTCCTTCCACCGACTTTGTCGTGCGGACCTAGCGAGGTCCAACCCGAATTGTCGTGATGAAGTCCCGCAGTCGTCCCTTTTAATAGTGGAACTGCGCTTCTGGGACGTGGAGCCGTATCAGCAGTTGTGCTCCCAGCAGCAACACCCGCCCTCGTCGGCGTTGCGTTGGCAACCTGCATTTGCCCCACTTGAGCAACTGCCTGCTCGCGCGCCGCGTAATCAAACTCTCCGTTCTCATTGACTCTCGATAGAAGATCGTGCTCAAACCTGAGAACTGGGCGAGGCCGGGGAACGTCGCTTTTCCGAACCTCGTTGTTGTCCTTTATGGATTCGTACTTCGCTTGGGCACCATTCTCAGATTGCATGGCTAGACCTTTTGGGGCAGGAGGATCGGAAAGCAGCACCGATTGTTGCAGGTACCATCCCCAAAACAACTAGGCGGACTACATCTAGCCTGTGTGCGATGGCGACACGGAAGTCAATATGAATCGGACGATGCACTTAACGATCAAAATGACACGACCCGCGAATCCTACATAACGCAAACGAAAATCCCATAAGTCATTTCAAGCAAACAACTTAGAGCGATAGACACGCAGTATGCTTGTGTTTGGCATAGGTAATGCGTTTCACAGAAGGTGGATGTCAGCAGGGGGCTGGCCGCCAAAATGACTACTTTGTCGACTTCGACCCAGGGAGTTAGCGGGATGTTAAGAATTCCTAAATTATCGTGCCTAGTAATTACCGCTGTCCTGTGCAGCATGCTCAACACCAAAGCACAAGCGACTACGCCGCTTTGCGCCGCAGCCGCCGAGTACCAGAGTGCAGTGAAACACTTTGAAATCGCAATCTACGAGCGCCGCTTCGATAGCTACACCAAACGGATGGTACAGCGATTGGAGGATGCGTCGATTGAAATGCGGGCGGCCTCTCACCAGCTTCATCGACTCGATCGCCTGGCGCATGCCTGGGATGATATCCAGCATTTACATCCCCGGGTGGAATCTATTGCTTTTCGGCCTAGGAGTACTTGCTTGACGACGCGTGATTTAGGATTGGAGCAATGCTGGGAACGCGTCAACTGCGCTTATCGCGACTTAGCAAAGGAAGTCCGATGTGTGCTTGGCCAGCACCCCGCAGGTGTTGGTGCACCGGAAGGAGTCGGTATTCCTCAGTTGGATCCGCGAGCCTACGGTACGACGGCGATTCCCAGCTCGAGACTCGTTCCCGAGTCGCCCTTCGCGACTGATCCGCGTTTCATACCAGACTCGCGATTCGCGCCCGACCCACGCTACTCGCCGTCGTCGCATTCCAATGCCTTTGGTAGTTTGCCACCGGGCTACAGCGCAAGGCAGACGATTCCTGCGCCGGCAAGTTCCCGTTTAGTGCCCTCGAGAACTGCATCGCAGGCTGAATTGGAATTGCGTTTGCGCCCTGATTACCGACGCGCCGAAGTTCCGGTTTCCACCAGGCAAGCAAGAGCAGCTGCGATCGGAGCACTCCTGCAACGCATCTTGGACTGATTTTGCACAGCCTAGGGAACTCCGGAAGCGCCCGGCGACTATCGAACGACTTGCCTGCAAAGCGATAAAGGCAAGTCGTTTTTTATGCCTCGTGAACATTACGCTGAGTCATTGTCGTTGCTGGATTTATCCTCGCCAAGTCCCAGTTGTTCGATCCGCCGCAGCAGTCTTGGCCGGCTGATATCGAGCCATCTAGCGACTTGTGCACGATTCCGGGGCGATAGCCGGAGAGCCCTCCGCAGGATGATTCGCTCCAAGTCCAATAAGACGGCATCGAGTTCGATGGCTTCGACTTTTTGACTTGCACCCGAAACGACGCTACCGGAGAAACTGCGAATTTCAACGGGCAAGTGCGAGACTTGGATGGATTTAGTTAGCACCGCATGCTGGACCGCACTTTGAATGGACTCTTCAAGTTGTTTCACATTGCGCGGCCAACTAAACGCCCCGAGCAAATCCAGAGCTTCGCCCGAAAGCGTTAGCATCGCACGCTCGGCTTTCCTGCAAGACTCGGCCAAAAACTGCTGAGCTAGCACCGCAATATCTTCACGCCGCTCGGCGAGACTGGGCAATTCAATTTCGTGCACGCAAAGGGTTTGAACAATTTCTTGCCATCGTTTCGCCCGCCCACGCAAGTCTTGAGGAGAACTACGGCTTGTAGCGAACACGCAATAGTTATCTGGTGGTGCTTGTAAAAACCTCAACAATAGATCTACGGAGGCGTCGGTGGCTTGGTCTAGGTTTTCCAGAACGAGCGTTTGAGCCATGCGCGGCTGTTCGGGACTCAACCTACCTTGAAAGACTTCCAGCATTCCTTCGGTCAGTTCCGCATCGAGCGCTGCACACTCGATCGGAAAATACTGCCCGGCAACCGGGTTGAGTCCATTGCGTTCGAGCCTTGCCGAGAAAATGGCTCGGCTCACGTCGACCTTGCCAACGCCAGCCGGACCGTGCATCAGCAGGTTTTCTTCCGCCTGTGTGGCCAATTCGGCTCGCCCCATCGCCAGTTCCATACTGGAGCTCTCGCCTAGCAGAGCATGCAAGCCGTCGAGCTTAGGCCAGCGACTTCGCAAATCCGCTAGCGCCCGCTCGGCCTCAGCAGAAGGGGAAACGCTTGCATCGGGAAACTGTGCGTGAAATTCCTCCCACTTGCCCAGCAAAACGATGCACATATCGACGAGGTGATCTTCGCCTAGGATGGGCAAGAACAGCTGGCCAGTGGCCTCGGATCCGAAGGTAATGGGCGTGGTCAGTCTTCGTAGTGTCAGCTTTCCGTCGCGAGCAGAACTAGGCGGAGCAAAGGACGTGAGAATAGTCGCGATCGGAGAGGAATCGCTGGCAACTTCCCAGCTCGTTTGCTTGCCGACTAATTGAGTAGCTTCCACATCGCAGTGCTGGCACAAGGGCGAATTCAAAAAAATGAACTGCCCTTTGCGGTCCAGAATCGCCATCGGCTTGTCGATTTGATCGAGGCTTTTTGCCAACTGGCGACTATTGCCACCTCGATAATCTTTGCTCATCCCTGGACCAAATCTGATGAATCTTGCGAACCCCGGAAAGCGGCAGACTTTCAACTAATCCCCAAGTGTAACGTAAATCGGCAAGTTTTCCGTGGGTTGCTCAGATGACGCGACTCGGTTACTTTTTGAATTCTCCAAAGTCCTTGCATTTCCTTTAAATGAAAGTTGCTGAAGACATGTCGACCGACGTAGCTGCAGACCCTTACTTCCAAGAATTATTCGCAGAACGAATTGGCGGAGCAAACTACGGTAAAGGTACGGCAATCTACAAATTCGAGAAAATCAAGCGCGCGAAGCGTCAAGCCATCGCGGACTATCCAGATCGCGATTTGATCGACTTTGGCATCGGTGAGAACGACAGCATGGCGGCTGAAGTGGTCCGTACGAGCATGAAGTCAGAAGTCGACAAGCCAGAGAATCGCGGCTATGCCGACAATGGAATCTTGGACTACAAGCAGGCTGTGGCTCGATTTATGCAACGACGGTTTGGCGTCGAGCTAGAAGCGGAAACTGAGATCAATCACTGCATCGGAAGTAAAACAGCTTTGGCGATGCTGCCCGCATGCTTTATCAATCCCGGCGACGTGTGTTTGATGACCGTTCCCGGTTATCCCGTTGCTGGAACGCACGCTAAATACTATGGCGGCGAAGTCCATCCATTGCCGTTGCTCGCCGAAAACGATTTCTATCCTGACTTAGATTCAATCTCCGGCGACGTCTGGCAACGTACCAAGATGCTGGTGCTGAATTATCCGAACAGTCCAACTGGCAAGACGGCGACCACCGATTTTTACGCGCATGTGGTCGAGCTGGCGAAGCAGCACAAGTTTATCGTAGTGCAAGACGCTGCCCACATGGTTTTGACCTTTGACGGTGAACCACTCAGTTTTCTTGCGGTGCCTGGGGCCAAGGACGTGGGAGTTGAAGTACACTCGCTGAGCAAGGGATTCGACATGATTGGCTGGCGAATTGGCTGGGTCTGCGGTAACGCGACTCTGGTGCGAGCATTTGCTGACGTCAAGGACAACTCGGACAGTGGTCAGTTCGCCGCCGTGCAGCAAGCAGCTGCGATAGCCTTGGATGATGATTCTATTCCAGATTCCGTTCGCGAAAAGTATCGCCGCCGCATGCAGAAGCTAGTTGCAACCCTGCAATCTTGCGGCTTCGAGTGTCAGATGCCTGGTGGTTCTTACTTTTTGTACACAAAGTCACCGACTGGGGCTGCGGACGGCGTGAGCTTTGCCAACGGTGAAGAAGCAAGCCAGCATCTGATCAAGCAGTCATCGATCATTACGGTCCCCTGGGATGACGCAGGACCCTTTATTCGCTTTTCGGTGACATACGAGGCTGCCGATGAGGCGGCTGAAGACGCGTTGATGGCCGAGACGGCGACACGCTTGAAAGCACTCGGACTCAACTTTGGGTCCTAGGCTTCCATGGTAGAAAAGTTGAATAGTAGAAACAGTTGTCCCCAACTGTTGTCGGTTCTTCATCGTCGAACAGTTGTCCCAACTCATCCCAACACTATTCTTCAAATGCTTTCAAAGCACTCAGCTTTGAAGCGTAGGACACAGCGGCGGAAATAAGACCGGCAGAAAAAATTAGGGACAAATGTTCGAAGCAGAAAAACATTTGGGACAAATGTTCTACTTTTGCTTTCAAGCGCGTTGAGGACAAATGCTCGACTATGGCCTTGACGTCGTGTGAGCAAATTTACTACTGACTCTTTTGAACGCATCTCAAGAATCCCATTTGCAGTAAACTGCCTCACTCGAGCCTCCCATGTCAAATCGCCGAATGCTTTTTAAGTCCATGCTTGCTGGTCTAGTAGGACTGCTACCGTTTCGTGTGGCCTCGGCACAACAAGGCTCAGTGACCCAGCAACTCTCTGAACGTCACATCGTCTCCCTGGAGGATCAGCTCTCCAAAGGATTGCGCATCACGACCGTAGCACAGCAAACTTATATTCGACAGATTGTGCAGCTAGTTGAGCTAGGGCGTTTGCCCCGCGCCATGGTAAATCTGCTTTTCACTTGGGCCCGGCAGAGGAATCCCAAAGTTCCTTTTCCCTACTTTCAGTATGCGCTGCGTGCCCTAGCCAAGCGACGCGGCATCGCAGTTCCATAGCACCCTGCGCAAGCCTTTTTGACCGTCTAACCTAGTCGTCAATCCAGCTGCTTTGGACAATCGATAGCCTTTCTCGTCCACCGCGGCCTACGTATACTCTTCCACTCGGTGGAAAGCCCACTCGGCCGAGATGACGCAACATTTCAGTTCGCCGCTGCGCCCGAGTTGCCGAAAGGTGGCTACTGTCGTCCAAGTGACGAACGCATTATTTGGGACTCGCTCGATGACCAAGATCCAGATTTTCTCCTGCGGGGGCACCATTGACAAAGTCTACTTTGACGCCAAGAGTGACTTCGAAGTGGGCGAGACGCAGATCCAGGAAATATTTCGACGGGCAAACGTTGGGTTTGAATTCGCGATTGAATCGTTGATGCGCAAGGATAGCTTGGACATGGATGCTGCGGATCGAAGTCTAGTACGTGATCGAATCGCCGCAAGCGAGCACTCGCACTTCTTAATTACTCATGGGACGGACACGATGCCTGACACGGCGAGAGTCTTGGCAGAGCTCCAAGGTCGAACTATTGTGCTTACAGGCTCCATGACGCCGTCGCGTTTCGAAGCTTCCGATGCGGAGTTCAACATCGGCTGCGCGGTCGGGGCTTTGCTGAGCCAACCAAACGGAGTTTACATTGCGATGAACGGAATTGTCTTCGACGGCACGAAGGTGCACAAGAACCGCGAAGCAGGCCGATTCGAGCGACGCGAATAAGAAGGCCATCAAAAGTAACAGCATGGGCTACTATTTCATCCTTATTGGTTTGATCATTGCCGCCTTCGCAGTTTGGGGGACTTACACGCACTTGCGTCTGTTCCTGTTCGGCAATCGAGCTCAAGGGACGATCGTCGAAGTTGAGGAGCAGTTGCGCTACGGCCAATCACAGCGCAAGAAGATCTACTTTCATCCCGTCATTGAGTTTGAGAGCAATGATGGTTACACGCATCAGTTTACGCACGGCAGTGGTTCCAGCATTCGTGCTCCAGAGATCGGGACTCGCGTAAGCGTGTTGTACGAGGATCCGAAGAAAGCCCGACTGCATAGTTTTATGGGCATCTGGGCCGGTCCACTCGCCGCTTGGGTTTTGGCACTCGGCGCCCTCTACGCCGGAATTCAACTCGCCTTTTTCGGCAAGTGACCCTGGCCTAAACAGAAGAAACGCCTCCCACTCTGGCTGTTTTGTCTACC
>JBCCEO010000273.1:0-9584 GCA_039030255.1 Planctomycetota bacterium
CTGATTTGCAATGGTTGTGACTACAAGTGTTTCATTTGCATTTAGTTGAACTTGGAAGGTGTCTACGTCTCCTCGCTTTTCTAGCCGTCCTGCGATCGCGATGTTTGAGCCCATTAATTTCGCTTCACTGGGGCGGTCGTTGGGCTCTGTTTCTGTTTCAACCGGTGTTCTCTCGATTAGTATAGGAGCAAGATTGCTGGCAGATTTAGCATCGTGCAGACGTAGCCACGCAATTCCTTGCTGTGCGTTTTGAGGCACCTGGATTTCTAGCTTGCCACTATCTTTCGCAGGAGTGACGGTAATGTCGGGACGGTCACAATACACACTGACTGGCCAGGACGGAAACTTGCCTTCGGCAGTCACCAATGAGCTTTTCCCCACCTGTATTGCTGGAGGAAAGATGTGTTCCAATGCTACCTGAGCTCGCGCCGAGCCAGCAGCCAACAGCAGGAAACACGGCACTAGAACGCTGTGGCAAGGCCAAGAGAAGTGCGAATTCACGACTAGCCCATCAACTCAGAAATTGGTTCACTCTCGCTCACCAAGTGCGTCGGTCTACCTTGCGGAGTGAAAAGAATTTGGGCGGGATCGATACCAAGCTTCTGGTAAATCGTCGAAACAAAATTCTCGGGTGAAAGAACACGCTCGACGGCTGAATAGCCTTGGCGATCGGTCGCTCCTACTATTTGCCCCCCTGGGGTTCCTCCGCCAGCGAAGAGCACGCTCATGGCATTAGACCAGTGATCGCGTCCTCCGCGTGTATTGATTTTCGGAGTACGTCCAAATTCGCCAAGGACTACCACCAGGGTGCGTTCCAGCATTCCCTTACCCTTCAAGTCTTCAATTAGTGCAGCTACGGCATGGTCGATAGGCGGGACTTTGGTCTTGAAACGATTGAAAAGGTCCTCGTGATGATCCCAGCCGCCTTCGTAAAGCGTCACAAAGGGTACTCCTGCGCCAACAAGCCGCCTTGCAAGCAAGGCACGTTGCCCAAAAGAATTTCGACCATAGGCATCACGAACGCTTGCGGGTTCAGCATGAATATCGAAAGCAGCCTGAGCTTCTGGACTTGAGATGAGCTGCAGGCCCTGCTGGAAGAATTCGTCAACGGCCAAACTCGGATCTCCTGCGGCTGCTTCGTTAATCCGCAGCATTGTGTCCACATGCAGCCGGATATTCTGACGCTCGACGAATCGTTCCTCGGTCAGGCCAGAGGGGATCGTGACGTCGCGAACTCGGAAACTGCTACTGGTCGGACTATCGGGCACCACGAAAGGAGCGAACTGAGCACCTAAGAAATTTGGGCCACCGCTGCGCGACATTCGGGGCATCGAAAAATAAGGCGGAATGCCATGCGGGGCACCAACCATCTTGGCAACCACGCTCCCTAGACTCGGGTGAAAGCTAACGTAAGCACCGCAGCCAACGGGAATTCTTGGAGGAGCTCCCGTCATCATGTAATGATTGCCAGCGCCGTGGTTTCCTTGGTTGTGCTTGATCGATCGCACAATCGCCAAATCTTCGGAGCTCTTGGCCAATCCAGTCATCAATTGCGAAAACTGCATCCCTGGCGTCTTGGTGGGGATTGCTCGAAAGTCGCCGCGTATCTCGACGGGAGCCTCTGGTTTTGGGTCAAAGGTTTCGTAGTGACTTGGGCCGCCATCGAGCCAAACCAAGATGCAGGCGTCCGCTTGTCTTGGGGCAGGGCTGGCAGCGGTGGCTTGAGCACGAAGTCCACCCACCAAACCTCCTGCGACCAGTCCGCCGAGTCCAAGTTTCAACGAGTCTCGGCGAAGCATGCCTTCGCAATTGCGATTGTTTGGTTCTCGCACGTCTTCGGCTCCTTAATTCTGAATGATCGATTCAGGAGAATTCATCATGGCCCACATCAAATCTTCAATGACTGGCCTAAGTTTGTTTTCCGTAAGCAACGCACCGTCGCTCGCAAGCAACCCTTCTGCATAAGCTTTTTCATCGGCTTTCGGGTAACGAGAATAGATCGCCAAGTAGAGATCCTCGACAATTGCACCAGCAGATGAGTATTCTTTGGCAAGTCTTGCGGCTCGTGACGAGTCGTTACGCACCCGCGCGTCAAGCTCACGCGAATTCATCATATGCAGAACCTGGGCCACCGAAGAGTCACTGGTCCGCTCGCAAGGTGGATCCTGATTTGGGTCTGGACGGCCGTAGGTATCCAGGAACATCGAGCCAACGCGATGCGTCCAAATCTGCGTACTACGTGAATCTTTCGGAACTCCGCTAAGATTGGCGGGCGTTTCCGTAATGGCCGTCACCGAATCCAAAAGAGTTTCAGCACGAAATCTATGGCGGAAGTGCCGCGAATAATTGACGCGATCCATTGCATTCGTCGCGTTGGGAATGGAGCTCAAGGCATAAGCCTGCGAGAGTACAATTGTTTTGATGAGTTCTTTTTGATCGTAACCCGATTGTACAAAATAATCCGCCAGAGCATCCAGCAGTTCAGGGTTCGTGGCGGGATTTGTTGATCGCAGATCATCCACGGGCTCCACCAATCCGCGGCCCATAAGCTGTGCCCAGATGCGATTCACATGCACTTTTGCGAAATACCCATTGTCCTTTTCCAGCATCCATTGGACGAGCTCTTCGCGTGGGTCGTCGGACACCGATTCGCCGCTTGCCAGCGTGCCGAACAGGGGCGTAGGGGTGAGGCTTTCTCCGGTTTTAGGATGCGTGACCTGGCCGCCGGTTGAAACGTAGACGGTTTCCTCGCTACCGGAAATCGGTGGCGATAGTCCAGTTCCTTTGTGTTTCACATTTTGAAAGAAAGCTGCAAACTGATAGAAGTCTTGTTGACTCCACTTTTCAAAAGGATGGTGGTGGCATTTCGCGCATTCCAATCGAATGCCCAGGAATAGTTGACTAACCAATGTGGCCATTTCATCGGGGCTGCGACGATCACGGAAAAGGGTGACTGCTCCATTTCGAAACGTACTACCCTTAGCAGTGATCAACCGTCGAGCGAATTCGTCATAAGAAACATTCTCGCGAAACTGTTGGCGAATCCAATTGTCATAGTTGAGGACTGCTTTGATGCCGACACGATAAGGATTGGGACGCAACAAGTCGGCCCACTGGTTGGCCCAATAATCGACATAATCAGGTTTCTGGAGCAAACGCTCGACTAAGAACTTTCGTTTCTCAGGATGTTCGGTGTCGAGGAATTCACGGGCTTCCTCAACGGATGGGGGCCGTCCAATGATGTCGGTGTAACTTCGGCGCAAGAAGATATGGTCTTCAATTGGCTCTGAGGGCAGAAGGCCAGCCTTTTCAAGTTTGTTGTAGACCAGTTTGTCAATAAAATTGTTCTTCTGGAGAGTCTGGAAGTCCTCGGGGGCAATGTTGCGATCATGTGGAATGATCACGTTGGCAACTGCGATCCAGTTCATATAGCGTGCCATGACGGCTGTTTCGCCAGGCAGCTCGCCGGCCTGCATCAGGCCCGAGTCGTCGACCTTCACGACGGGTTCTTCATTGGAGAGGTAGTCGGCATTCCGCGTCACATTACGAGTGCTTCCATCGCTGTAATGTGCCGTGACGTCTAGCTGTGCAGTGCCACCAGTTGCAATGGAGAAATCGCTCTTTGCGAGTTCAATTCGAAGCAAGCTGGGCTCATCTTTGCGGAGCCTAGGACTTCCTTGCTCTATCCAGCTAAGTAGGGTCTTGTACTCTTCGGAATCGCGTTCAAAGCGTTTACCGCCGCCGTGTGGACGCAGGCCAATCGCCTTTTCCAACAGCAGGCTTCGTTCGGGGGCGCCATAGAAGACACGACGCCCTCTTGCGGCCCGCGTAATTGCTTCATGGTCAAAATCCGAATCGTATGCGAGCAGCGAAAGTTGGAAGCCGTTTTGCCCTCGTTGTTTCCCATGACAGGCGCCTGAATTGCAACCTGCTTTCGTCAATACAGGCTGTACGTCCAGTTCAAAGCTAACAGACGAACTTACAGGTGCTTCTCCATGCACCGATACCGCACACAGCATCGTTAAGAGCACGATTCGCGCAGCCAGGGGCTTACAGGGCCAGCATTGCAAAAGATTGCTAGGCATTCGAGGACAAATCGGATGGGCGGGGTTGGAGGGAAAGGGTCCGTAAGGACACCTCCGATTATAGCATGTTTGAATCGAACCGGCCTAGCTTAGGTTCGACAAATTTCAGCCTTCAACGCCTAATTGAACATTGAAAACTACCGTCTTGAGGAATGGTTTCCCACCCGAATTCCTTTTCAAAGAATCTCCGTCTTGCTCAACCACAGCGGTCCGATTAAGCCCAGGTTATTGTTGTGCTCGCTAAGTCAGGGATGGGAAGAAACGCCAAGTTTGCGGAATTGACTTGAGAGTGACAACGTGATGTGCGCCAATTTAAAATGAAGCGAGATTAGAATTACGCACAGTCTAGGACCGGAGATCTGATGAGCCATAAGGATTCAGCAAATGTGCCAGCTTCGACTGTACCGAAAGATCGAGGTACGGATGCTAAGACGGAGGCAGCCGTGGAGATAGAAAGGCTCGACCATTTCGTCATTGTTCGGGAGCTTGGCAAAGGCGGAATGGGAATTGTTTATGAAGCCTATGACGAACAATTGGATCGACAAGTCGCGCTGAAGGTCCTACCGCTTTATGCGAGAAACTCTCGTGAGGCCGTCATGCGTTTTCAAGTTGAAGCCCAAGCGACAGCACGTCTCACACACGAGCACATTGTTCCGGTTTACACGGTCGATGAAGACGCGGGAATTCCCTACTATGCGATGAAACTTATCGAAGGAACAAACCTCTCCGAAGTGCTTAAGTTGACTAGACAGTCGCTTAAGAAGAGTTCGAATCCGCCGGACAAGAAGTCTACTGTTCCGATGGGGAATAGATCTACTAAGGCCGACTCAAGCGATACGGATTTTTCGGGGGAAGTCTTTTGTGAAAGCCACCAAGATGCAAATAATAGGAATCCAAGTCGACTTGTGCGAGCCGTGGCTCTTTTGGGCAGCAGTGTTGCTCAGGCTTTGCAGCACGCCCACGAAAACGATGTGATTCATCGCGATATCAAGCCATCAAACCTGCTCATCGACCAAGACAACAAAGTCTGGCTCAGCGACTTTGGCTTAGCACACATCGTCGACTCGACCTCGATTACACGTTCTGGTCAGGTTCTGGGGACATATCGCTACATGAGTCCCGAGCAGGCTTATGGCAAACGATCTTACATTGATCATCGCACAGATATCTATTCGCTCGGTGCGACTCTCTATGAATTGGCCACACTGCAGCCGATTTGCCGGGGGAATACCACGGCGGAAGTTCTTAAGCAGTTGCACCTGGGGCGTCCCACGCCGATTCGTAAGTTGAATCCGAAGATCTCGAAAGACTTCGAGGTCATCATTTCGCGAGCAACAGAACGAAATCCGAACGATCGTTATGGGTCGGCGCAAGAAATGGCCGATGACTTACAGAAAGTTGCTCAGGGAAAAAGGATCGCAACCCGGAAAGTGAGTTCGTTCAAGCGTTTGTTGGATCAGGCTGTTGCGCGACCGAGTCTTACTTTTGGCATCATGAGCGGAGTACTTGCGGTTTTACTGTTGCTCGCATTCTTGCTCGCCAGTGTTGTGGACCAGAAGAATAAAACGGAGCAGGCGCTGCAGAAGGCTGTTTCTGCTCTATCGATTGCATCCATTGCTTTAGAGGTAGATTCCGATCCTGGGGGAGCAATCGCGACTGGCGTTGCGACGCCGGACATCCAGGACAATGTCCAAGGGCAGCATGTTTTGATGGATGCCATTGATGTGAACCATGAGTTAAAGACGGTTTACTTAGAGCAAGACTACCCGGGCCAAATTGCGTGGAATCCCGATCTAGAATTACTGCTGGTCTGCACGGACCACTTGCAATTTGCTGCCAACGAGAAAGCTTGGTTTGTTGAAACTGCATCGCGACAATTAAGCGGTACTCTCGATTCGAAGGACCCGGTAACTTCCGCTGCCTTTAGCCCTGTTGGCGGTTTGCTGCTGACGACTGGGGCAAGCTTTGGTCCAAAAACGGCTGATTCATTCTCGCAGTGTGAATTCACTATTCCGACATTGTGGAATGCGAAAAGCCGCGAGCAAAAGAGGAGCTTTCCCGAGGCCAGACTTGGGATCTGCTATAGCGCGTGTTTTTCTACTGATGGTCGAAGGATCGTATTACCATCGTCAGATGGAGTTATCGCAAGAGTTTATAGCATCGAAGGCGATGCCGGGAACCTAACGCTTTCGCCCCAAGAAGCAACTCCAGGCTCCGCAGTTATGGCAGCCATATTCAGCAAAGATGAGCGTTTTGTGATGACCTGGTCCGATGACGGACATATTTCGGTTTTCAATGCTGAAGATGGATCGAGTTTGAAGGAGTTTGATGTAAACGTGCAGATTCCTAGCACGCTCGAGGCAGCGTTTTCTCAGGATTCGAAATGGATGTTGGTTCGAAGTGACCGCGGAACAGTGCTTTGCTCATTATCCGATTGGAATAAGCCCTTACTCTTTAATTCTAGTTCACAAAGTAGTTTTGTTGGGCTGAGCCATGAAGTGGCTTTTGTATCTCGCCAAAAAGCAACGCTTTACTCTCCTGACTTTGGGCAGGTGACACAAGAGATCGCCCTTCCAAGCTACGTTGATCGTATCGATCCAATCGGCGTGTCGCGACGCGCCATAGTTTCCGGTCGAGAGAAGGCCTTCATCGTCGACTTTGGCAGAGGAGAAGTGGCTGCCGAGCTGTTAGGGCATAAGGGGCACTTGATTGATATTGCTAGGCCAGACTATGCGGATGCGATTGCGAGTGTTGCTTGGGATCAAACATTGCGGTTTTGGGATGAGCAAAGTGATCGCCAGCGCAGAGAGGTTAACGTACAATTTGCCCGTTCGTCTCCGCCTGTTGTAGGGTACTCTCCCGATGGAAAACTCGCCGTTATGGGGTCCGTTCAGCAAGATGTGACCCGATTCTTTACGCCCTCCAAGCCCGATTTCTACAAGACTGTGAAGGGCCGCCTGCAAGTCGTTTTGGAAGACGGTTCTTTTCTAACAAGTGCTCAAGGCTTATTGCAGTACTTTAAGCCCTCCGCGATGCAGCCCGACGCTTCTGTGCAGATTCATGAATCCATATACGAGGTTGAAGAGGTCGCTGGCGTAGGAGTCATTGTGAAGACAAGTAGTGGGAATGTTTTCGCCTGGGACTTGAAAAAACCGCTCGCAACAAAGCTGAATCAACCAGGCTCGTACATGCAGGCGGCAGTGCTCGTCGGATCCTCGCAGGTCGTGGCGGCTGTCGGGGGAGAATTAAAGCTGTTGGATTTACAGGGGGGAGAGTCGGAATCGATTTATTCGGAGTTGCAGAGTAGGCCGATTGACCTCGCTGTTTCGCCAAATCTGAGCCATGTTGCGCTACTGTCGGCTGACCAAAAATTGCGCCTTTGGAATCTTGAGACGCTGGAATTTGAAGGGGAAGTTGCTGTTTCCTCGCAATCGAATGACTTGGCTTTTGCAAATCAGGGCGAGTCGATATTAGTTTATCGGTCGGGACTAGGGAAATCCGTTTTGGTCGTCGATAAAACGACTCGTAGAATAACGGCACAAATAGAGCTGCCAACCATCCGAAACCTGGAAGTTACTCAGGATGGGTCAGCTTGTCTCATCGCAACGAGAGATGGGGTTTATTCTTGGGACCTGCAGGCCGCGGAAGCTGAGTTGCTTCATCCATGTGACTGTTTGTATGCCACCACAATGAACGGAGAAGAAATCACGCTGGTTAAGAGGCAGGCAAATAAAGGCAGCACGCAGAGCGGCAGTTCTTTGTGGCAGCGAATAGACCAAGTGAGTGGCGAGGTGCTGGCCGAAAAAGAGCTTCTAGGGCAGGGTATTGAAACGCGGTACATCGTGAAAAGTGATGTTGTTCTGGTAAGTGAACGCTCGCGAGGAGTCGAGGTTGCCGAGCTCGATTCCTTGCGTCTCAAACAATCCATTTGGGGGCAGGATGCAGATTTAGTGTTGGCGGATTTTAGCAGCGATGGATCCAAAGTCATAACGGTCTCGCAGTTGGGCCGAATTATGGTCAGCCAGCGAAACGCGGATGCCAATACTATTGTTGGCAATCTAGGCGCTGTGAGCGACGCTTGTCTGACTCCAGATCGAACGGCATTGGTTGTTGCAGATCAAAAGGGTGGGCTCGAGGAGTGGAGTATCAACAAGCAAGAACGCACGCGTTCCTATTCACATGCGCAGCCAACTCGACAAATTGCGTTCGGCAACAACAAGGACACAATATTCGCAACGGTACACGGCACTGGGGAGATCGCAATTTGGGATCGTACGGCACAGGGAAATGAGCCTCAATTGAATTTCGAGATTGAGCCTGGCGTGCGGGAAATTGCCCTTTCGCCAGATGGTACGAAGTTGCTCTGTTTGTTTGGAAAGCCAAATACTTACATCGCCTCAAGCCGCATAAATGCAACTGCAAATAACAGTGAAGTCGCAAAGGCTCGGGCAATAATCATAGATTTGCTGACGTCCAATCGGACGGAAATCTCAGACGTAAGCGATTTTGCAGGAGGTGCATTCTACAATGAAGGTCAGTTTGTTGGATTGCTTTGTTTCGATGGAAGCGTCAAGGCCTACCACACGAATGACCTGCAATTGGAAGTACAACAGGTAGCTCCAGCAGGAAGTGCAACTCGGTTGGTTGAAATCGATGCTGACTCGCCTGCTATTTTTGCTATTACGGGAGAAACGATTCGCGCCTGGGATTTGACGACTAACTCGCAGAAGTACGAGATTTCAATCGGAGATGGTATGGTGGCTCGTGTTAGTAATAGCTTGAATCGGTGGAAGTTAAATTGGAATGACCAATCCCTACTATTGCTGCTTGAAGATCTCCAAGCCAGAATTTATCCCGCTTCACCAATCGACTATGCCAAAGAGATTGCTCCGCGCAATTTGACGGAGCAGGAACGTGAATTCCTGCTCCTAAAGAATTAGGAATCCACCAACCAACTAGCGCCGGCGGCGTTTAAACAACTTCTTGAGGAGGCTGCAGCGCTCTGGTTTCTTTTCCCATGCACAGCAATAACAAAGGTTTTGGTGCACATCGTAAACTTTTACTCGGTACCAGAAGACTTGTTTTTGCTGACGTTCTGATTCACGTTTCAGCCGGTGCTTGGCATTCTTGATTGCCGTGCAAATGTCTGCACCTGGTTCTAGAATCGCTGGTGGGCAAACACAGCACTCGCCGCCAGGGCAGCATAGCTTGAATTCCAACACCGCAAAGAACACTTGTGGAGATGCGGCAACCGGACAGGCAATATTGGGTACGCCCAGTGAGTGCCCCATAAACAAACTTGAACTGCACGGAGGATTCGTACTAAGTTCCTCGTAGCTATGCAAAAACGTTGTGCCGGGCGGGATTACGTCTACACAATTCACTCCCAAGTCGTAGCACTCGCTCGCTTGAACTGGCCTACCGCCGAAGTTGGTTTCATAAACGCAAACCAGTTTGTTGGTAAGCGGAACAGGTACTGGTCTTGGTGTCGGCTCAGGA
>JBCCEO010000274.1:0-9562 GCA_039030255.1 Planctomycetota bacterium
CGCATGGTCTTGAGCCAGGTCAGCCATGATTTGCCACTCTCGGTTGTCCCCCGCAGCGATCTCCATGGTCTGATAGCAGAGATAAGCACCGGCTTTCCCTCGAACGTCAACTTCATTTTCAATGCAAAATCCGTCGAGATTGGATTCCAGTTGGAGAAAACGTGGAATTTGTTCCGGGGATAGCAGAGTAGCCTCAGGTTCCAATCCAAGTTGCCAAGCGACCGTCGCCTTCAACCCTTCACTTGGCTCCGCTCGATCCGTGGGAATGGAGCTCAGATAGTACAGCCCCACACCTGATTCGGGCAATAATTCGCTTTTTTTGTATGCGTTTGCAAGGTTGCTAAAACGCATCATGAATTCGCTACTTACACCGTAAGGCAATAGATTACGCAGGCCATCAAGCAACTGCAATTCAACTGGCTCCGAGCCGAGATTGCAAAGCTTGCAACTGCGCACGAACCCAAACTCTTCGCTAAAGGCCCAGCGATAACGAAAGGACAGCTGCAAATCATCATGTATTTCCTCAAACACCAACTTGTTTCCGAGCGGCGTTTTATAAAGATTGCGTCGAATGCTCTCATCGTTAGCAGAGGAAGAAAAGGGCTGCCAGAGCTGATCTCCGACTCGAATAATTGTGTAAGAGCCTGTATCTGAACTGGCAACGGATACTTGATCGTCAGCCGCATAGGGAAATAGGGCAGAGTCTGGATCGCAGCGTCCAGCGGTCAAGGCTCCACTACTGGAGACAAACATCCAGTGATCGCTGGAGCCAACCAAGGACATAAAGAATTCGGGCATCAAGTGCGAATTCTCGATCTGAAAATACTGCTCACCATCAAGCATAAGGTAGTTGCCAGTCGCTGCGAACGGCGAATCTGCTGGTGCTTCGGACTGCACTGCGTCTAGGACTGGGGATGAGGGATTCATCGCCTTGGGACCTTCTGTGAGACTGTCAAATTGAGCTTTTGGAGAAAACTATGTGAGCGACCATTGCCTTGGCCGACCAGTATTCCGATCGGACTCGGAAAACGACCGCAGAGTTGATCAACTGTATATCGCAAATAAAAGAACACGCTCGAAAATCAGCAGCAACCAGACTCCGGTTCGCAATTCAGTTATCCATCTTCGAGACTCTTAATATCCCGCTTCTTCTTTTGCAGTTGCGTCCTGACTTCTTCCGCCTTCTCTTCAGTGATGTCGTAGTTCCACATTACGAGAATCGCCAAGACAACTCCGGTTACAGGCAGCAAGGTATAAAACAGCCGAATACCGACGATTGCAGATTCACTCGAATCGGCACCCGCGAAACCGACGAACCACAAGATTACCCCTGTTGCCAAGCCAGCGAAGGCCTTACCAAACTTAACCATCCACCAATAAACAGCACCCAATATTCCCTCGCGACGCTTCCCGGTGTTCAATTCATCGATATCACAGACATCTGCCGTCATGGACATCATCAACGTAAACAAACCGCCAATCCCAAATGAGTGGAAAGGCAATGCAATAAGGAAAAGGTACGGCTGGCCAGGAATAAACAGGAACCAGAAGAGTATGTAGCCAACAATGGAGATGGCTTGGGAGAGCAAGAAAGCCTTCTTCTTACCTATGATCTTTGAAATGTAGGCAACGAGAGGAATGACCAAAAACGTGGTAATCAACGCGCCTATACAACCATGCATCGCAGGCCAGATGCCGGCGGCGCCCTGATCACTATTGAACAAATGGTGAACGATGATCAAGAAGGTGAATGATGCGATAATCTCGAAGGTGTTGAATACTAAGAATGTCGCAATCGCCAGTTTTCGAAACTGTGGAATCTTAAACGCTTCTACGGTCGAAATGAATACATCTGCCAAACTGTTGCCGAGGGTACTCATGCTGATCGGCTGCAAATCATTGCGATCAAGCGTCGACTTGCTTCGGATGAAAATCGCCGGAATGAGCGCAAAGATGGTGCACGGAATCGCAACCCAAATCGCAAGCACGCGAACTCCTAGCTCAGCATCACCTCCGCGAGGCCCGATCGTTTCCTCATCCACCAGATTCTGACTGGAAAGTTGAAGTGCATCTGCGGATTCCTTAAAACTCGTGGCCAACTCGGGAGCTGTCTCCACAACCTCGATTGCATAGTTGTTCATTTGATCCACTAAACCAAACGCTTGTTCGGTAGTGTTCGGGAATAACATCGGGTGCGCAACTAGCACCCATAACCAAGGTGCAAGAACCCATGCCCATTGACCTACGAACTGTCCGACCGCCATGATGCTTGTTCGCTCATGGAAGTCATCACTCATCTCGTATCCCATCGCAACGTATGGAACACTAAAGATGGTCAGGCCCAAATAGAATACTAAGGACCAACCAAGGAAGTACCAGAAATTGAATGCTTGGCCATTAGCACCATATAGTTGCCACATGAAAATGTAGGAGATGCCAAGCATCAGAGCACCGACGAACACATACTGCCGGCGACGCCCCCACTTGGATCGTGTGTTGTCTGATACGAACCCCATGAGTGGGTCTGTGATCGCGTCAAAAATCCTTGGCGCAAACGCCAGTAGCCCCCAGAGCAAAGGGGAGAAGCCTCCACCATCAATCAACAGGACAAAGAAGACTCCAAGCGCTGCAGGAAACAATTGGTTCGCAAGCATGCCAAATCCAAATGCAAGCTTCTGTCCAAATGGCACTTTGTTCGCACTAGAATCACTCATTGCTCTGTTTCTTATCGCCAATGTGGTTGCAGGGAGCGGTCTTATACCGTGGCTTAGCCCAGCATCGGAGAAAGCCCTTGGCTTGAAACCGGTTTCATAATACCATTCTCCAAGCGGTTTTCAATATAGATTCTTATATGCTACCCTAATTGAAAGCGTTTTCTCGACCAGTGTCCCTTAGCATACATCGCAGCTTGCAAAAGCACCTTTAACCGCTCTCCAGCAGCCCCAAACCTATGAAAAATATCACCATCGACGATATCGCTCGGGTCGCCGGCGTCTCCAAAAGCACCGTCTCTCGCGTGCTTAATGGGACGGCGAAAGTTCACCCGGATAAGAAAAAGGCGGTTGAGGAAGCAACGGAACGCTTAGGTTTCCAGCCCAACGTGGTCGCCAGTAGCCTAGCTCGAGGTCGCTCCATGACGATAGGCGTCTTGACGCAGCTGATGGGCACTCCGTTTTATGATGCGATCTCCCAAGGCGTTATCGCCGAGTTCAATGACACACCGTACTCTCCGATTTTTGTAGACGGGCAGTGGCAAAAAGGGGAAGAAGTCGACGCCATTCGAGCACTCATCGGGCGACGTGTCGACGGGCTGGTTCTGATCGGTGGCAGCGTTCCCAGTAGTGAAATTGCAAATCTCTGCTCAGGATTGCCGACCGTCATCGTGGGCCGCAATCTGCCCGGTCACAAGTGTGTCTACATGAACAACGAAGCATGCGCCTATGAAGCCACCAAGTACTTGATCGCACAGGGACATCGCGACATCGCCGTTATTCGCGGCCTGGAACACCATCAAGATGCAGTAGATCGTTTCGCAGGTTACCAACGAGCCCTGCTCGAAGCAGGATTGCCCCTAAAACAAGAGCTGGTGCAATCAGGTGACTTTTCCGCCGATTCAGGATTGGAAATCGTCGGAGACTTGCTGCGACGCAATGTGTCATTCACGGCCGTGCTGGCCGCGAACGATTTGACCGCAATGGGCGTGCGGCTGGCACTTTACCGGAACGACATTCCAGTGCCAGAAAAAGTATCCATCATCGGTTTTGACGATCAGCTGGAAGCAGCCTACATGTCACCACCACTGACGACGGTGAAACAACCTTCTCGCAAAATGGGCTCTTATGCTTCGCAGTGTCTCTTGAAAATGATCGACGGCAAATCCATCGATTCCATCTGCGTCGATGGTGAACTCGTCCAGCGCGAATCAGTAGCTTCGATTCAATAAAGCGACGCCGCTTCGGCAACTCTGCTAGACTAAGTAGGCCGTTTCTAATCACGGCTCAAGTCTGCGTTTCCTTCTGCACTTTGAGCCGAATCCATAACGCTTTGTTATTGACTGTCCCATGCATCGATCTGCACTGTTTTTCGCCCTGGCCATTATTTTCGTTTCTATTCCGGTGCAATTTGGCGTAGCCGACGAGCTTCCTGAAAAAATACGCGATGAGATACGGACCAAAGTAGAAGAACTGCAAGAATCGAAAGGAATCCCTGGCATTTCAGTAGCGGTGGGCGTCAATGATAAATTGGCCTACGAGTTTGCATTGGGCCAAGCCGATGTCGAACATTCCGTTCCAGCCAAGACAACGACGCGTTATCGAAGCGCATCCATTGCCAAGACGATGACTGCCGTCGCCATCTTCTCCTTGGTCGAAGATGGCAAACTGGATTTAGACGCCGAAGTCCAGGACTATTGCCCAGACTACCCAACCAAAAAATGGCCCGTTACGACGCGACAAGTCCTTGGGCACTTGGGCGGCGTCCGGCACTACAAATCCGCAGCGGAAGCCCGAGCAACAGGCCACTTCTTCACACTTCAAGCCGCCCTCGCGACCTTCAAAGATGATCCGCTCATCCACGAGCCCGGCACCAAGTATCGTTACAGCTCCTTTGGATTTAACTTGCTGGGCAGTGTCGCCGAAGGAGCCGCTGAGCAACCTTTCCTGTTCTTGCTAAATGAAAGAGTATTCAAGCCAGCCGGCATGGAATTCACTGTGGCAGATGACCAATACAACATTGTGCCTGACCGAGCCAAAGGATATATCCGGCCTTCACTGGCAGATACGATCCAGTTAGGTGGCTTAGGAATTTTGCTGCCCAGCAAGCTCTATAACGCTCCTTTGCACGATACCAGCATGAAAATACCCGGTGGAGGATTGCGTTCAACCGCTGGCGATCTCATCCGATTTGCGGTAGCCGTGAACTCTGACGCATTGTTAACCCCCGAATCGAAGGCAACTATTTGGACCGGCCAAAAAACGACCGATGGGACAGAAACTGGCTACGGATTGGGCTGGTCCGTGGGTGAGCTGAACGGAGAAAAACGCGTCTCGCATTCTGGCGGGCAATCTGGAACATCCACCTACCTACTCATGTTGCCAGAATCAGGTATATGCGTCGCCATTATGTGCAATCTTCAGAGCGTGGGATTGAGCGGCTTGGCACAAGAAATCGCCACTCTTATCCCTATTCCGAACAATTCCCAATAGCTGTGCCCAATGGCTGTCACCGTCAGTAGAGATAGCTCTTTCTTATGAGCCAAGCTGCCAGTCCGAAATTTCTAGGCAGGTTTAGCAGAGGTACTGCCACTTTCCAAGACAAAGCTGCTGGCCGTGCCAATCGGGCTGTCTAATTCCGTGACTTTCGGCACGATCCGAAAGTCCGTTTGCCAGGACTCAGGAGTTAGCTCACAACGCACGTACCCCCGTTGGGCGTTGTGAAACTGCACCCATGGATTCTCGGACATAGTCGCGTCGTAGTTCTTGGGCTTTTTGACACCGTTACCGCCTGAACTGATAGATGTACCGACGACTTCCGTGGCAACGACTGGAGCGTTTTCATCGTCGAAGTCAAGCTTCAAATCATTGACCCAATTGGAATGGACATCTCCGGTAATCACCACTGGGTTTGAAATCTTTCGCTCGTGCAGGAAACGCAGGAAGCGATCGCGACCAACAGGATACCCGGCCCATTGATCCATGCTGAACTTGGCTCCTTCTCCCGCCTCACGATCAATCGGACCCATCATGACTTGCTGCGCCATTACGTTCCAACGTGACGCGGAGTCAACCAGAGTGTCGCAAAGCCATTTCTCTTGCACCTTCCCAAGAATCGTTGCACTTGGGTCCTGTTGCTCCTCGCTTGGCGGCTTGTTGCCGTCACCATTGGGTTGATCCGTGCGATACTGACGCGTGTCCAAAACGGAAAACTGCGCAAGCCTGCCGTACGAAACTTTGCGATAAAGTTTCATCATCGGACCATGGGGCAAACTGGAACGCCTCAGTGGCATGTGCTCGTAATAAGCTTGATAGGCCGCCGCCCGACGCCTCAAGAACTCCTCGACAACAACATTCGGTTGTTCTGAAATCTCCGAAGCGTAGTTGTTATCGAACTCGTGGTCATCCCAGGTCACAATCCAAGGAAAGGCAGCATGCGCGGCCTGCAAGTCCAAGTCGCTCTTATAGAGTGCGTGACGATTTCGATAATCCTCGAGCGTTTGAATCTCAGCACTGTTGTGCTTACGAACCCTGTTGTCGTTTGCTCGGCCCTCGTAGATGTAGTCGCCTAGATGGACGACAGCATTTAAGTCCTCGGCTGCCATATACTTGTAGGCCGTGAACAGACCTTGCTCGTAATTCTGGCAGGATGCAAAGGCAAAACGCAAACGCGACAGCTCTTTATGACCAAGCGGCGCCGTTCGCGTGCGGCCCGTAGGGCTAACCTCGGAGCCAACCATGAATCGGTACCAATAGACATGGTCTGGCCGAAGCCCAGAAACTTCGACATGAACCGAATGGCCCCAGTCCGCCGTGGCCGTTGCCTCTCCGTGGCGAAGGACTCTGGAAAAGTTCTCGTCTTTCGCAACTTCCCACCGAACAGCGACGTCTTCCGCTGGCATGCCGCCGCCATGCAATGGATCCGGTGCGAGCCGTGTCCAAAGAACCACGCCATCCGGAACTGGGTCGCCTGAGGCGACGCCGAGCTGAAAAGGGTAATCCTGAAGAAAAACGCGACGAGACGCAGCCTCCGCAAAGGGAAGATTCAGAAAAGGCCAAACTGCGAGCGCAGAGCCTCCACGCAATAAATTTCGACGAGAGAGGTTCACAATTTCGATCCGAGAATACTAGCCTGACTTCTTCCAAGGTTCTCGAGCGTTGACAGTGATCTCAGCATCAAGCTCTTCCATTCGAGCTCGCAACTTTTCAACAACCTCAGGTTTCTGCTCCGCCATATTGCTTTGTTCGCCTACATCCTCACTCAAGTTGAAGAGCATGATCTGTGGCTTAGCGTTGCTCTTAGGTTGATTGCGTCGCTGCCTTGGTCTCTTCACTAGCAACTTCCAGTCTCCCTGCCGTAAGCCTTCTAAGTTGCCCTGCGAAGTGTAGTGGACAAATTCTTCACGAGGAGACTTGCCCTGCTTGCCCATCCACAACCCGGAAACGTCCATGCCATCGATTTTGTTTTTGCCGGGGAGCTCCTTCCCTGTAATCGCCGCGATCGTGGGCAGGACGTCGATCGTACCGGTCAGCTCACCGCAGACTGTTCCAGCAGGAATTCCGGGTCCACGCATTACACATGGCACCCGCTGCCCACCTTCAAAAGTCGTACCCTTGCCGTCGCGAAGCGGTCCGGCCGATCCGCCATGATGCTTGAACTGCAGCCAAGGACCGTTGTCGGTGGTATAGATAACGTAGGTGTTGTCCGCCAATTTTAGCTCGTCCAGCGTATTGAGGAGCCTGCCGACTTCAAAATCGATATGCTCGATGGTGTTGATGTAAGCATTCAATGGATTGGGATCACGAACATCATCCGGTACATAGAGCGGAATGTGCGGCATAGAGTGCGGCAAGTAGACGAAGAATGGATTCTCTTGATTGGCCGTGATGAAGTCGATTGCTTTTTGCGTGTAACGACGCGTCACCGTTCGTTGATCGACAGGCAGCTCGACGATCTTTTCGTCTTTGTAAAGTGGCGTCTTCCATTTAGTCAGCGTTGATTCTGGATCGGCCCACAGAATATCCATCCCTGCGGCTCCTCCCTGAGGCTTTCCTTTGTTATCAGGATGATTCATATCGTTCGAGTAGGGAATACCGAGGTAGGTATCAAAGCCATTCGACGTCGGCAGAACTTCAGGATGATGCCCCAGATGCCATTTGCCAAAGCAAGCCGTCGCATAGCCCTGGGACTTCAGGTGATCCGCAATCGTGTGCTCGTCCGGATGTAAACCTTTTGTCGAGGCTGGAAAAAGCACATGTTGATGCATCCCAACACGTTTCGGATAGCAGCCAGTCATCAATGCGGCTCGTGACGGCGTGCACACTGGCGACGCAACCATAAAGCTAGTGAACTTGCGTCCTTCTTTCGCGATGCGATCGACGTTTGGCGTCTTGATGGTCTTGGATCCAAAGCAGCTCAGGTCGCCGTAGCCTTGATCGTCGGCAAAAATGATGACAAAGTTAGGCTGCTCAGCGAACAACGATTTGGCCATGCCAAGCAGGCTTGCTGCCACGGCCGCCAACAAACAAAACAATCGAATTGAGAGAAGAGAACGCATTGGCGAACACCATTTCTAAGGTGGGAATGTAAATCTCAAACACCTACCCGAAGGCAAGTACCTGTTCCATCAAACTCGGGACCACAACACTTACTCTCCGATTGGGAGAGTCGCGAGTAATGCGAGCGGAGAGGGCGGCATTTGCCCTTTCAGCGACACGATTGCTCACTCCTACCCGCGCGAGGGCGGGAAGGGTTGGCTTGAAAGAGCGCAACTCGAAAAATTGCAATCCAACGACTTCTAGCGACTCTGACCAGCCCTGAACCCAAACATTATAGTCGTTTGCCCCAACGGATGGCGTTACCTCAGTGGAGAAACTGATATAACAAGATCCTACTTTTTCCTCCCTGCCTAACAGAATCGACTCATGCAATTCACGATTAAGCTCTTCCTACTGTGCCTTTGTCTCTTCGCCCCAATTTGTAAAAACACCTTAGGCCAGGGACGACCCAATATCCTGATCGTCTTCACCGATGATCAAGGATACGGAGACCTCGGTTGCTACGGAAACGAAAGGAATAAGACGCCGCGTTTGGATCGACTGGCGGCAGAAGGAACTAAGTTCACTTCTTTCTACTCGCAAACTGTTTGCGGCCCCTCTCGCTCAGCTCTCCTAACCGGCAGGCAACCGATACGCAGCAAAGGCTGGGGTATGCCAGCCTCTGAAATAACTTTCGCGGAGCTTATTCGCGAAAAGGGTTACCAAACTGCTTGCATCGGAAAATGGGATGTCTCCAATCGCAAAGCGATCATTGAACGCATGCCGAACGCCCAAGGCTTCGACTACTACTTTGGGACGCTTGGAGCCAACGACAACGGCGGCGTAAAGTTCCATGAGAATAACGAAACGGCTGGCTCCACTCGGGACATGGGCAGCCTAACAACTCTATACACCGACAAGGCAATAGAGTATCTCCAAGAGCGACGAGATCCCCAAAAGCCCTTCGTTCTCTATGTGGCCCACACCATGATGCATACAATCATCGATGCATCGGAACGCTTTCGCGGCAAGTCGGAAGGCGGATTATACGGCGATGTCGTTGAAGAGTTTGATTACGAAACTGGCAGGCTGCTAGATACGCTCGACGAATTGAAACTCAGCGACAACACGCTAGTCATTTACACCAGCGACAATGGTCCTTGGAATCAAGACAAGTACACAAAGAAAAAGAAGGGGCACCCCGAAGGCTCGATCTTCTGGGGCGAATCGGGGCCGCTACGTAACGGTAAGGGGTCTTGCTACGAAGGCGGATATCGCTTGCCATGCATCGTCCGTTGGCCCGGCAAGGTTCC
>JBCCEO010000275.1:0-9546 GCA_039030255.1 Planctomycetota bacterium
CTTTGGAGCTCTTGTCTTGGTTCGCATCGTTGGAATCTTTGAGGGTTCTGGCAAGTTCCAAAGCAGGCTCGACCGACTTTAGTTGAATAGGAAGTACGCCAAGCCGAGTTCCGAACAAAACGTCGCGAAGATATTCTGAAGAGACAAGGGCGCACTCAAGGTAGTTGGATAGAAATCCTTCTGGATCCACTTGATACATGGCTCGGAGTTGAGCCTGCATCAATCGCTTATCTGTGGCCAGGGATTCGGTCTTGAGATTCTTTTTGACGAGTGGCAGCAGCATGGCTTTATGTCGCGGCTGTACCAACTTCACCGCACGTTCAATGCTCTGCGTTGTCCTGCGAGGCGCTGCGGTGGATGCTGCAGCATATGGCGCGACTGTCGAACTACCGGGGTATGTCGCACGTTGCGAGGTGGGAGTAAAAGCAGTTTCTATCAAGAAATCGACGTCTGTATCGCGTTGTTCTGAGAATCGTCGAAAGAGCTCATCTTGCGTTTTGCCCAGCAGTGATCCGCTCACAAGAAAAAAGACTTGGCGTTCAAATGTTACTTGCTGGTAGCGGTTGCGGTTGGCTGTGTCCTCCCAAGGCAAGCTGATTCCAGAGTTTGGATTCAAATCTTTGGGTCTGCTGAAGAAAGTGTTTTCCCCAATAGGCAGGTCCTTAAGCATTTCGTGAAAGTTCTCTAACTGATCAAAATCTTCTGGATCCAGCCCCAGCTTATCCACAAGAACAAGCATGCTCAAAAGAGGATGGGTTGGCCAATCATAGCCCGTCTTCATGAAGTACACGCCATCCAAGCTTGGGAAAAGAGGGTCGTCCTTTGGCGTGCGAAAATTGAACTTCAAAACTTCTGGGGAGTTGATTGCTCGTTTCAAATGACGGTCTATGGCTTTGGCTAAGGCCAGTTCTTGATCCCGCGAAAATTTCGTGTTGGCGTATTTGGTCGTCGATTCGAGAACGCGGGCGGCAAAGCAGAGTAGTTTGTCAGCTTTGCTTTCAAAGTCGCCGAGGGTTTGGATTGCTTGGTCACGCATGAAACTTCGAAAGGGAGCAGGGGACATACCCGAATCTCCCTCAAGCTCTAACCAGGAATTAGGTTCCTGCGAGGAGTTTTCAGCTAACCACTTGAGTACTGCCTCACTTGACGATTCACTCATTTGAATCCCACCGCGACTGGCCGACATGGCCTTGAGAGCGTCGAGTAGTACCGCGCGATGTTGCTCGGTTGCCACGGACGATGGAAGAAATTGTTTTTCCGACCAATCCAGAAGACGAGCGAGGCGTTTCGGCTCCGAGCAAGCCAATGCATGCTCTCCTTGATCGGAGTATGCGATGGCTGCAAGAATAAAAAGTTTGTTTTTGACAGCGTCTTCATCTTCCAAGATGTCGACGAGTCGGTCCCACACGCCATCGCCATAAAGCTTAGAGAGAGTGCCTACTGCGAGCGCGGAAGCGTGTGATGGGTTTCGGTACAGAAGATCCAGCAAGATTGGCTCAATTATCTCTCGCGTATCGGGCGATGCCATGGACCTAACGGCAATCAAAGCTTCTGTGGATTTTCCTGGGCTACGGTCATATTGAATCAGGTGTAGCCATTCATCGAGCGTTTTTCCTTCGTAGGTGTACTGGCTCGCAGAATAGTCAGGATCACCGGCGGTTTTGGTTGAACGCAGGTCGGGTACGAATCCTGAACGCCCTTGCGTCACGCGGGCCACGACCGTCTGACCGTTGCGAATAGTAAAAGTGTCGAAGGAAAGCCGATAACGATCACTAGGTGCATCAATGACGATTTCATACTTGCCGCTTTTCAAACGAGTGACTTTGGTCCCAGGTTCAATCTGCAACTCGTCAACCACCTTGTCGGAATCTTCTTCGACAATACGAATGCTCACATCGGATTCAGACTCGATGACTAGCTGTCCCTTGCTGGTTTCCAAGACAAACCAAAACCCGAAGGTAAGACAAGCTAACAGAGCTGCTCCCATTATGAACCTGAGAAATGATCGGCCTGAGCTCTTTTCCTTCCCAGGTAATCCAGTATCGAGCTCTGGGGGCGATTGCAAAGGTTCAACAAATGCTCGACTGTCATTGTTTGTTTCATTTTCCCTGGCCGTTGCCAGAATCTTCTCCAAGGTCGAGCCGATACAAAAGGGCTCTAATTGCTCAGCCACATGCGCGGCACTGGCGGGCCGCTCTGCAGGATTTCGACGTACCAGCTGGTCGACAACTTGGCAAAGTTCCTCGGGCGCATCGGCCCGCAAAGTTTTTAGTTTGGGAGCACTATGAGTTGCCAGCAAGCGAAGCTTCTCCATGGGCGTCAGATCAGGCGCGGCCGCAAGAGGCCCACGACCGGTCAACAGCCTATAAAGTGTCGCGCCCAGTGAATAAAGGTCCGCGCGATAGTCTACTGAGCCACCGCGCTCTGCCTGCTCCGGAGCCATATAGTCCAAAGTGCCCATCAACTGGCCCACGCTCGTTATTTCCGCAGACTGATTGTCCCAGACACCGATCTGTGCCAAGCCAAAATCCAGGATGCGAACTTGTCCTTGTTCATCCAGCATTAAATTCGAAGGTTTGATGTCGCGATGTACAATTCCTTGCGCGTGGGCGTGCGTTAAACCCAACGCAGTTTGACGGATGACTTCGCATGCGTCGGCAACGCGGAACTTGCCCGTTGCTTTGGCGATGCGGCTGAGATCTAGGCCATCAATGGCCTCCATGACCAGATAATGGATGCCGTTTTCTTCTCCAGCATCGGTGGTTCTCACGATGGCCGGATGGTCCAGTTTGCCAGCCGTCTTTATCTCCCGTTGAAAGCGGGCAACCAATTCAGGACTTCGTCCCGGTATGGCTGGCAGCAATTTGAGTGCAACTTGTTTTTCCAAAGATTGGTGTCGAGCTAGGTAGACGGCTCCCATTCCGCCAGAGCCTATCTGTTGAAGCAAGTCGTAAGAACCAACTTGTGAAGGGGCGAGGATTGGCTGAATTGAGCGAGCTGAAGTGGCCGACTGTGCATCGGCTGATTCAAGAGCCGGGGCAGGTTGTGATTGCAGCAGTTTGACGATGCTGTCCTCGCACTCGCCCAAGCTTGGGTCCGATTCATTCGATTCCAACGCGTCGGCCGTTCGTTCACAGTGCTCACAATTCGCCAGATGTTCTTCTAGCACGGCGGAGTCTCCCTCATCAAGCTTTCCGGACAAGTACTCTTGGAGCCGATTTTGCGTAGGACACTGTGTTGCAAGCATTGGCCTTTTCTCCGGTCACGTGGTAGCATCAGGAAAGCGGATCCAGCCGCTCTAGGCTCAAGAACGATTGGGGTGTGACAGCACCCCGAAGAATTTTCTTTTCTTTATAGTAGCGGTTTTCTTTGTCTTCCACTTCGACCAATGCGACGCGTCTGAGTCTGATTGCTCGAGCTCAAGCCAATGACTCAAGAGCTTGGCAGGATTTGGTCGGACTCTATTCCCCGTTGGTCGCTTTTTGGTGCCGTAGGCAGAATCTGCCAGAGGCCGATATCAACGATACGATTCAGGACGTGTTTTTCGTGGTCGCACGCTCGCTGGGTGATTTTGAGGCTCGCCCCGATATGCAGGACAAGGGCGGGTTTCGTGCTTGGATGTGGACCATTACACGGAACAAGATTATCGATGCAATCCGCCGCAATCAGCGATTGCCCGAGGCGAAGGGAGGAAGCACTGCCGCTCGAGCCACTCGCTATGTTCCCGACTTGCCCGAAAAGATCGACGAAAGCGATGCCGAGGAAAGGACGGAATACACGAATCTTCTGCATCGCGCTTTGGAGCATGTGCGCGAGGAGTTTCAGCCCAAGTCCTTTCAGGCTTTCTGGCGCACGACGATCGACGGCATTCTGGTTGCTCAGGTCGCTGAGGAGCTGGGCATTACCAAAGCAACTGTTCGCCAGCATCGCTCACGCATTCTTCGACGACTAAGACAGCAGCTCGGCGAAATGGAGTAAAAGCGATCACACTTTGTGCGAGAGTGCAAGTTATCGTTCCTTTTGCAGGAACTTTGCGCTCAAGTATTCCGTCGGTGTTTTGTGCCGCACGCTGATTGCGCCAGGAAACGTTAGCTCGCAAGCAAGGCTGTTCTTTCACGGGCTGGAATTGTCAATGCCGCTTCAAGGACGTCTACTTCAGCGTTCTCTGCGTGACGATAGATCGTATCGGAGGCGCTCAACATTCCAGCGATAGCTACAATTGTCATTCCGGTTTTATGGGTTGTTCAGTCGCTACTGCCTAGCGGTTGCGCATCGAATCTGGAGGTCCCTTGGGGCCGCCAGCAGCGTTGCCGCTTCGGAACGCGCTTGCCCAAATCACACCTTCTTCATTGACGACAACAGCGAGAAATGTTTGGTCATTTCCCCAAGCAAGTTTTTTGTCTGCTTCGGCATTGTCGCGAACTTTTTCTGGCATTCTATTGATGGTTTTCTGCAGTGCTTCCAATTGTTTCGACGATGGCCGACCTGCGGAACCCAATTTTGCTTCGGTGTCGATTAGCTTCGTTCCAGCTTTGATCGACTTCGCGCTAGGGATATCCACTGGCTCACGTGAATCACCACAGCCGACAAGAATGCATGTCAGCGTCAGAAGAAACAGTATTGATACGAATCGAGTTTTCATGAATTTTGCTATTTCGTAACTGTGATATGCCGAGACAAGTGCGATTCAGAGAACCCATTCTAGCCCGATTCGCATCGGGGTATGCAGTCCCCGAAAAGACAAGGTTTTTCATTTTGTGGCTATGTAGCGCTGCTCGTAAAGAAGAGAAGGCTACATCAAGGCCAATGTTTTGACGCATTTGCGCTGTGATGCCTGGTAGATTGCTTGGTCTGGCGAATGGCTGCCAGTTACGGAAAGTTGCATACTGAATTGCTCCGAATAGAATGTTGCCCTAACAATTCGCTTGTCTAGGAAAACCAGATGTCAAAAGAGCAATCAAAAGCACTCGACTTGCTGCGGCTGCGTCCCGAAGCAGGGTGTATAGGCTGGAAAACTCTCAATGAGTCGCAGCGCGATGCGTTTCGACGCGTTTTATACATGTTGGAAGAAGCAATCGAACACATACCAGATGGCGAGGATCTACTTTCGCACGAATACCCATCTTTGGTTCAGCCTTATCGTTCCAGTAGAGTTGCGTTTATTAACGGAACCAGAGGGTCTGGAAAAAGCAGCGTGATGCTTTCGCTGATAGAAGCTACGATCAAAGAAACGGGTCAGATTCCTTACGTGAGCAAAAGACCGGAGAAGTTTGAAAAGGCTTTGAGGACCGCCCACAAGCATGTGATTTGGTTAGAGCCAATTGATCTGGACCCTTTGCCGAGCCCATTCAGCTTAATTCCGTCGATTTTGGATCGGGTAAAACAGGCACTGACACGACTTAAGTCGTCGCGAGGGAAGGGCAGCTCAATCGAGCTAAACGAATACGAATCGACGATTGCCTTTCAAAACTTATATGTGCACGCTGCACTTGCATGGGATTCCAATATTGAAGCTCGCAAAGCTGAATTGGACCCTGAGTCCTACGCGATCGAAATGCAAAGCACAAACGAATCGAGACTCTCGTTCAATCAGCAGTTTGATAATTTACTAGTTGAGTTGACCAAGACTCAATTTAGTAGACTTGGATTTGAGAAACCGCTATTTGTCGTGCCAATTGATGATTTTGATTTGCACCCACGTGCATCTCAGCAGATTCTGCGGATGCTTCGCATGTTGGCTACACCACGCGTTTTTTACCTGTTACTTGGAGACGTACAGATCCTAGAACTCATGTCCGATCTGAATATCTCAAGCGAATTCGGTCGTGAAGTGCCTGTAAATATTCCAATGGATACACTTGGGATTCAACCGCAGCAAATTGCGAAACTCGCGGGGGCCGTTTCGCGCAATGCCCTCCGCAAGCTCCTCCCGTCTGAGCAGCGCGTGCGGCTTGATAACCCGCATATCTGTGAAGGCCTTATCCATGAGCCCAATCATCAGCATATCGATAAGGCCAAGCCTAATGCGCCTCGTCTATTTGAGCTTTGCAAGAACATTCCGTTCCGAGTAGACGGCAGCTTGGTTGAGGGCCCATGGACTGTTACCGGTAGCAACGTGATTACGCTCTTCGACTACTTTTTCCATCCGGGGATAAACGTCTTCGAATCGGTGGAACAGCAAGAACTCGATCAGGCTGATTTGAAAGCACTGCGTCCTCTGCACAATGGCGAAAATGAGGATACAGTTGACGTGAAGGTCATAAGAGATTTGTTTTTGCCAGATCTTGGCACGACAACAGTGGGTTTTCTGAAGGATGATGAGTACTTCAAGCGGAATTCGAACGAGCGAGGTGCAAACGATTCACTTGCAAAAGTTCGTGCCTTCGATAAGCAGATTAAGTCTGACTATACTTGGGCAAATCATTTGTTCTCGACTTCTCCACGGAGGCTTACGGATATTTGGTTTGCTTTGCGTCGGCGTGCCTCCTTCTTTAATCGCGAGTTCGAGCATTGTGTTGAGGGTGAAACGGTAAGTGTCAAGAAGCTCAATGACTTACTAGAGACCATCGAGAACGAGTTTGTAGGTGATCTTTCTGCCATTTGTCGCGAGTTGCTGCTGGAGGAAACGGCTTTTACACCGGCGGAGCGGGAAAGGATATCGGCATCGCTTACTCCCAACTCGCTCGGAGACTTCAATTGGTCACAACTTCCTGTCAGGTTGGTTTCTGTTACAGCTACCCCCAATGTCATCAATGGTGACAGTTGGGCTTCGAATCGCAAGCGAGTTTTGATCGACAACAAGCGCATCCGCAATCTCTATCATGAGATCCGGGTTCGTCGAGTTGATGATTGGGCGGTAGTTGCGGAGGCACTTGAAGACAAGCCTAAGGCTCTTTCGGCTTCGGTGGAGGGAGTGGACGCAAGTCGTGAACTGACACGTTCCACATCAGCAAGCATGATGTTGCTACATGACTGGCTCAAGCTCTGCCCGTCCCAAGTACGATTTGAATCCAATCTCATACCTCAGGATGACGGCGTTCTAAACCCGGAAGTTCGGTTCCTCGATTGTAATGATCCACAGCAGAGGAAGGAGCAAGATGAGGGCTTTTGGTGCAAATGGGCATCCACCAAGTACGTTGGTAGCTACCAAAATACTCGAGAACTTTATTGGCCTGCCCCTAGTTCAATGTCCATCTGGTCCATAGATATGTTCCGAAGGTGCTGGAATGATTGTATTGAACATGTTTTTGGCGGCAAAATAGAATCTTGTGAGGTTCCTTCAGAGCTACCCTCTTCCGTTGACAAAAACAATAGTTCCAGCCTTGACCCAAATGGCTCATCTGTGCACGAGGCGCTAGCCGTACCGAGGGGTAATTCTGTGGGTGACCAGCAGTCAGTACCTCTAAGTGGAAAACATCAGAGTGAGACCCTGGCATATTGTTGGATTGCCGCGGGGTGTGCTGTTATCGATGGTAAGCAAGTCGAACAGATAGACAAGAGGAAACCAGGGTTTGAGCGATGGCAAGCCTTATTTCACAAGTTGAATTCCATAGCCTATCAATATCGAATAGACGCAGGAAAAGGTGGAGAAACCGAGAGTATTCGATGTACGAAAAACTGGTTGGAAAATGTCGTCGTTATGATGATGCCAGAGATGGGTTTACCGACGCACCTCATGTTTCAGCTCTTATTTGGCTTGAATGTGCCGGAGTATGATCGGAAAGATCTAGGGTTCCAGAACTCAATAAGAATGTCTGAAAAAGAAAGGTATCAGCATGGTAATAGACTTCGTGCAGGCACTTACCACAGTGAGCTAAAACGTGCTATCCAAGAGATGTGCAAATACTATCTGGATGAAAAAGCCGCAGTTCGGGAGGCGGAAGACTGGTTTGACCCCGGCAAGGGTGGCGATATGCAACGCTTTTATCTTGCCAGAAACCAGGAGGTTTCTGAAGAGTTCGTGAAACAAAACAGACACTTGCTCAATGCGCTGGCTGATGAGTACGGCATCACTCTCGAAAAACAGCAGGGTAATGTCTACACCGTCAATCCTTCAGGTGTAATGCAAATACAAGAAATTATGCGCAATCAACTTTCATGGTTGCAAGAAGTCTTCCCATTCGTCAAGTTCATGACGGAGAACAAGACTGAAATCAGAATGCGACGAGGAGTTCGTCTGGCTCTTCTAAGGCACATCGGGAATGGAGAATTAACTGCAAGGCTCAAACGCTCCAGTTGTGTGTTTCTTGCGGATCATGATCACCATAGTGATCTCAAGGAGTTTTCAGAAGACTTCAAAGCTGAGTACGGAAATGGACCTTTGGAATTTGCGGATCCCGAAAATCATGAGCTCAGAGAATGCGAGTGGAAAGACTTTGTCACAACCGGAAAAATTTTTGAAGGAGGTGGATTAGTTCCGCACTGGGATGAGATCCCAGAATCCATGGAAGACCGCTTGCCGCAGAGGGAAATCAAAGAGTCGATAAATCATTTCTGGGAGTCCGGGGAAGAGCAGTTCAGGAAAATTGGAAGGATATTTGCCGCAGAAAAAGCGGTGAAACATCGCGCGTCTCGCCCCCACCTGCGAGGTTAAAATGCCTGATGCACGTGTTTCCGAGGGCTCCTTTTTTCACATGTTTGCCGAGATCGCTGGTGCACCGATGACCAGCGAAGCAAGCTTTCAGTTTTGCGTTTCAAATCTCGCTGAGGAAATTACGTCCAACAAGCAAACCGACTTTTGGGAATCGGTTGAAGCACGCATCTTCAGTTCTTTTCCACGTGGCACGATTGACGAATTTACCGCTATGCGCGATTGGATTTGGCTTCACGGTCGCGAAGATCAGAATCGGATCTCGATGCTGTCCTATCTCAATGGACTCTCAGCCCAATTGCTACAAGATTTCGGTAGTGAGCATCGACCGCGCTTGCAACAAAGTAATCAGTTTCTTCGCGCGGCAGACAATCCGCACAGGGCCGCTCGAACGCTGCTGTTCTGGCTGAGTCGCGTACTGCCGCGCGATTTGCTCGTTTCGGTGCTTGAGCAGCGACCAGCGACCAACCAAATAAATATGCTCAGCAATGCAACACAGCGCCTCTTGGAAATAGGATACGCGGAGCCACATTTGCACTTAGGTGCTTCAATGAGTTTTGATCAGTTTTGGCCCTGCGTACTAAATCAACTCGGTAATCGAACTTTCAAGTTTGATATGTTTCAAAGTCGAAATAGTTTCTTTGACCACGGTCGTGGCATGGCAATCTGGCTCTTGCGTGCTGCCTTGATTCGAATTCACTTGGCGAGATTCCTTAAGTTAGAGCACAGCTATCCTGATTTTCACTCTTACATGTTGCGAGATGGTGAAGAGAAGGCCGTTTGTTCGGGAATCAAGCAAGCCGTGGGTGAAGTGTTGAAGCCGCGGCTAGATCGCAAGTACTACCATCAGACTTGTTTTCGCGCGTTACAGGACATCTATCGGCGTATTGCAAATCCGGGCACCGTCGATGAATATCCGAACTGGCGGCGAAAGGTCGGCCATGATCTGGAGCATC
>JBCCEO010000276.1:0-9461 GCA_039030255.1 Planctomycetota bacterium
CAATGTAATGAACTGAGAGGGTTCCTAGATGGGCTTAACGAACCTGTGGCACCGGCCCACGCTTTATTGTCGCAAAAATGCTGTCACGCCTCTCTCGTATTAGAAATTGGGCCGAAAAAGCAAAAAATTGCGGAAGCCTCTACCATACAATGGGATTGCCAGGGGAAGAAGAATGAAAATGCCAGAATGTTTACCCAGAAACGAACTCAAACAATACTTGGCCGGATGGTCCGATTCAGAGCAATCGGATCTCATCGAAGCTCATTTAGCCGATTGCGAAACCTGCGAGCAGACGATGGTCGACTTGGAATCCAACCCGGAGACGCTGGTCGAATTCTTAGGGCATCGTCCCTCCGGACGGAAGCCAAAAGCGGACTCCGCGATCGAAAATGCCATCGCCTTTTCACGCGACTTAATGTCCTCGCAGATTGGTCACGGTCAGGGCGATGAGCATCCTCACGAGGATCCCGAGCACGACGCGACTCCAACGCAATTGGGGATCTACGACTTGTTACGGCCGCTTGGGCATGGCGGAATGGGCTCGGTGTACTTGGCCAAGCACCGAAAGTTGGGCAAAGAAGTTGCCATTAAGGTGTTGCCAGCGAGACGCTTTTCGAATCCCGTCTTCGCGGCTCGATTCCAGCGCGAGATTCAAGCGGCCGGTGGTTTAGAGCATCCAGCCATTGTGCGAGCAACCGACGCTGGTGATCACCAAGGAACGCACTATTTAGTGATGGAACACATTGATGGATTGGATTTGTCCCAAGTCGCAAAAGCGGTCGGTGAATTAAGTATTGCAGATGCATGCGAGATCACGCGTTGCGTAGCTTCAGGTCTTGCGCAGGCGCATCGACAAGGAATCATCCACCGCGATGTAAAGCCTTCGAATTTAATGCTAAGCCGCGAAGGAGAATGCAAGATCCTGGATTTTGGACTCGCACGCATCGGTCCTTGGGAAGGGGTCTCTGCAGAGCTAACAACGGTGGGCCAGTTGATGGGCACTCTGGATTATATGGCTCCAGAGCAAGCCGAGCGCGCGGATGCTGTCGACTATCGCGCGGATTTGTACTCGCTTGGCGCCACTTTGTTTCGACTGTTGTGCGGACGAGCTCCGTTGGCAGCGGCCCCTGATCTCTCGCCACTGGCTAAGCTACGCTTGATGGCCACGCATGAACCACCTCGGTTGGACACAATGCGTAGCGATGCACCGGCAGAGCTGGTCGAGCTTGTTGGAAAACTGCTCAGTCGAGATCCTGCAAAACGCCCGGCCAGTGCGGATCACTTGGCCGAAGAGCTTCAGCAGTTTTGCGAAGGCCACGAGCTGTCAGAGCTTTCGAAGCGTGCAATCGAGCTGCGAAGCAAAAAGCCACAAGGGCAGCTGCTATCTCCTGCCCTGCCCGACTTGGCAATCACGCGGGCGGTCTCCAATTCGAAGAGCGGAAATAGCTACAAGTGGCTTGGGCTAGCTTTGATGCTGCCACTGATGATTTTTGCCGGAATATGGATCACCATTGAAACGCAAAAGGGGTTGCTGGTAATCGATTCGGATGCCGAAGCAACGTTGCGTTTGTTGAAGGATGGCAAGGAATACGATGAAGTTCAAGTCGTTCCCGGTCCCAATTCGACTCGAATTTTTGCGGGCAAGTATGAAGTTGTGTTGGCCGAAGGAAGCGATGCGCTCAAGCTGAGCAAAGAACAGATTGATGTAACTAAAGGAGGAACCAGCATTGCCTCGCTTGGTTGGTCCAACGCGGCGGCCGGTGACCGCAGCGCCACGCCAAATTCCGCAACTTCGAGCAATCCGCCAGCACGGAGAGAGCCTGTATATCGCGGCAAGCCACTATCCGAATACATGGACATACTTGCCTACGAACGCAGTCCCGAGGGACTTGGCGAGGCTTTCGAAGCATTGGAAGCGCTCACTACCGGTGAAAACTCCAAACTTATTTCGGAACGATTGTTGGAACTGCTCCCAGGATTAGACGGTTCACTCCGCGCCGAAGTAATGAATGGAAACATGAGAAGCAACTACTCGGTCGATAGCGGGGCATTTCGTATTCTGGCAAAGGCAAACCGCGAGGATCAATTTGTCGATTTGTTGATCAGCGAAATGCGTCACGCACAACCAGAATGGGCTGCTCGGCTTATGGAGGAAGGCTTTGCGCGGGTTGAAGACGACAGAATCGCACCCTTGCTCGAATGCATCGAGTCGGAATTGGCCAGTGAAGATGCGAAACCCGCATGGTTCAACGCTGGAGCTCAACATCTAATTCGATGGTACATCGTTTCCAAAGACGAAGCGCTGAAATCGAAAGCACGAGCAATCCTCGTCGGCTCTGCGCAATTTGATCGCGGGTTTTGGTTGCAGCAAGTCCAATTCTCGGATGCAACCAAGTCGACCAAAGAACGCGATTACTCCGTGCTGTTGCTTGCCAAACCGTATTGCTTGGAAGCGATTCAAGACCCTGCCGAGAGCGATTCACATTTGGCGCAAGCCGCGATCATGTTGATCGATTTGGCTCAGCAAGAACTACTGACGAAAGAGGATATTCAAGCACTGGCGAAAATGATTCCGCAAAGAGCATCGGAGATCAAAGGGAAGGATTTGGTTGAAATTCTGGAGCTTCCCAAAGTATTTAATGCATCGAACATTTTTCCAAAATGGAAAACGCACATTTCCGCTGAGCCTCAAGAGTTGTCCAATTTCATGGGCGGAGGGGGACGCTCTGGAAGGCGAAGCCCAACTGGTGAAGCGCTATCCATCAAGTTCAACCATCAACGAGACGCGGGCGCAAACCTGCCATCAAAACTTTTGGAATTGGCAGAATTGCTGGACGTGGATATGGAAGAGCAATGCCGCAATTGGTTGAAGATCACAAGTGCCGACTATGAAATGGTTCGGGAAAAACTGGACGGGCTACGAGGTGATTTTCGCTTCGATTGGCCGTCCCTGGCATTTACAAGCGCGATGATGCGGGGCAGCGGACCGCAATTAACAGATGAGCTGTACGCAACACTTTCTAATTATCCCAAGCAAAGGATGGTAGCCTATTTCTTGCATGTGCAAGCACAGCGATTCCTGCCTGAAGAAGCAAACGAGGCGTCGAACGGAGCGAATGCAGATTCTAATCCACAGAGTCCGGTCTTAGAGCAAAATCCGGTTTTGCAAGACATGATCAGGCGGCAAGCGAAAGAGCAGGTGAAGGCAACGCAGGAAGTCTTGTATAAGGGCCGCAAGCTGAGTGAGTGGCTTCGTATCTTGCCACTGGAAAAAAGTTCTGAAGGTATCACCGAAGCTTTGCAAGCCTTGCAAGCCCTGGTTAGCACGGAAACTGCGGCGATCATCTCAAAGGAACTACGCGGCAATTTGCCCAAAATGGATTGGGATCAAACTACGCACTACGAGCAGGCGTTTCTGGTGATGCTACGTGCCGATTCAAAAGCAGGATGCAATTGGGTGATCGACCAGCTCGAAACGTCCCAAGACGAAGACTGGAAGAGGCGTCTTATTACTTCGAGCCTATCACCCAAAATGGAGTTTGTTCAAGTCGAGCCAATTTATAGTTGGCTCCGCAGCAAGGCGCTCGTCGAGGGAGCTCCGCTAATGGATCTTTGCTCCACGCACTTTCGCAAATTGGTGGCTAACGCCGCTACGCACAAGACTATGCTCGAGCCGCTGTTGGATGCACTCAAGCAATGCAAACCACTGCAGGAAGAAGACGGGTTTTGGTACGACTACTATCGTCCGGACAACGTGCGGCAGAATAGCGCTTGGATCACTGCGGTCAGTGATCGGGCGATGGCTGCGTGGACTGACGCGGAAAGTAGTCCTGAGCGAGTCATGGAAGCCTGCCGTGTTCTTGATCGAGCTAAAAACATGGAGGGCGGCGGTGTATTCGGTCAAAAAACGCAGTGGGATCGTTACATCGATGGCGATAAGCTCGACAATGTACTGATGGCCCGAATCACAAAAACACTCGAAGCCGATCCGCTTGCGGAAGCCACTTCAATTCGCGCTGCGGTGGTCGATTGGTTTTGGCCGTCGGAGGCATACTTCACGCTCCAACGAGAATTTGGAGCTGTCGCAGAAGAAAACCAACTTTGCGAGTTACTGGCTTTCATTCGACTTGCAGGCGATCGCTGCCATCCAAGCACCATTGACGATTCGCCCTATCAAGAGCTGTTGAAGCAGATCGTGGAATCACAGCGTGAGAGTGTTGCGAAGCTTGCTTTCGAAGTCGCGGAAGAAAAGCAGATCGATATGCGGGGGGATCGATTCGGTCGCGTTATACCGTCCGTTCAAAGCATGCTGAAAAAAGTCAATCTTACATGGCCACTAGCTGATGCCGAGCTGAAATCATTGGAACTAGCTCGAAACGATGTGCTGAGTGTCTTGGTGTATCGGGAAGCTCTTGAGCTGCTGGGGGATGGACGAGAGGAAGAGCGAAAACTGTTAGGACTTACTTTTGAGTTGAAGCTTTCGAAAGTCTTTTCGCAAGCCGACAAGAATCAGGATAAGCTATTAGATGCGGCGGAGCTTACGACCTTAGCTCCTGAGCTGAAAAAGGAATGGTACATCGGGCACCACTACGAGCCAGAGGAGCTTGGCAGTCTCAGCGTTGATTCCTTCGACAAGAACGCCGATAAGAAAGTATCTTTGGAAGAGGTTGGCGCTTTTCGTCAAGCCATACTGGACTCCCCAGCCGCCCGCCGGAAATCCGCTTCCAGTGGAAAAGTTGACGAAGCGTATGTTGATTGGGCAAAAAAGCAGATGTCGAGATATGACTTTAATAAGGATGGTCAGCTATCCAAGGCGGAATGGCAAAAAATGATTATCAAGCCCGTTGGTGCCGACTTGAATGGAGACGGCACAATTACGGTCGAAGAGTATGCCGTTTTTCGAGCGTCTAAGGCTCGGAATTAAGTGGCAAACGTGTCACCTTCTGCGTTGCGGAGGTTGACTATTGCCCTTGCGAAACAGTCGCCGATCAAAAAGAATTGTCACTCTTTCGCGGGGGTTCCAGCTTGAGTATTTGGTCAAGCTCGAAGTAACGCCGCGATCTTCTCACCGCAAGACAGCAACAGGCCCGCGAATTGTCCAGCACTTTTGATCTGATCATCGTAGGTGGCGGAGCAGCGGGGTTGTGGGCCGCGGGCACGGCCGCCACTCGTGGACTCAGTGTGCAAGTTATCGAAAAGAATGAGCAGCTCGGCGTAAAAATCCTGCTCTCTGGCGGCTCACGCTGCAACATCACTCACGACTGCGATACGCGCGGCATCCTAGACGCATTCGGAAAAGAACAAGGGCGTTTTCTCAAGCACGCCGTCTACGCTCTGCCACCTTCCGAGGTCGTCGAAACTATCGAGCGCCTGGGCGTTCCAACCAAAGTCGAAGATACAGGCAAGGTTTTTCCCGTCTCCGATCGCGCCAAAGATGTTCGCGATGTCTTGGTGCGTAGAGCAGAAAATGCCGGCGCCAAGTTGCTGGCCGGCACAGCAGTAGAAAATGTGCAACGCGGCGACAATTGGCAGGTCAAAACTGAATCGGCAACCTACGCTTCCCATCAATTGTTGATCTGCTGCGGAGGACTGTCCTATGCCACTTGTGGCACTACCGGCGACGGCTATCCTTGGTCGAAAGAACTCGGGCATCAACTCACCAGCACCTTTCCCGCACTCACGCCGCTGGTCTGCTCCGAAAATTGGGTGCATGAACTGAAAGGAGTGACCTTGCCCGACGTCGCGGCCCGAGTGGCTTACCGCTCGCAGTCGAGCGGTTTCAAGTCGCCTAAGGATGCTCGCATGATCAGTCGAGGAGGATTCTTGTGGACGCATTTTGGATTCTCAGGCCCAGTTCCAATGAATGTCTCGCGTTATATTGCCTGTGAACTGGAAAACGCGCCGAAGGACCTGAAGAAAGAACTGACTTTGGATTTGGTTCCGTCGTTTTCTACAGGACAATTGGCAGCTGAGTTTGATGCCTCGGGCAAGGACAAGACGCAGAATCGACGGCAAGTAAGCTCGGTGGTGCAGAGTTTCGTACCGAAGAGTCTAACCGCCGCCTTGTTGCGAAGGGCCGAAGTGGACGGCTCGACAACACTGGCTGAGTTGCCAGCGAAATCGCGTCAGAAGCTGCTGCAAGATTTGAAAGAGTTGCGAGTCCCGATTGCTGGAACGCGCGGTTATCCGAAAGCGGAAGTAACGCGAGGCGGAGTTTCCTTGAAGGATGTGTATCCGAGGACAATGGAGAGCCGCATAGTTCCGACCTTGTATTTTGCGGGCGAAATTCTCGACATTGACGGTCCCATCGGCGGTTATAACTTCCAAGCCGCCTTTAGCACGGGCCATGCCGCCGCTCTTTCCGCTGCAAGTAAAAGCAGTCCGCAATCCTAGCTTGCGTACCGTTTCACCGACATTCCTGCCGGTCTTCACTGGGGCGAACATTGCTTCCGCGGAAAGCTGACAATTTTTACATTTGCCGTGAAGCCGCGGGCGCAATCGCTGGAGTGCAGGCTTTAGCCGCCTGCCGAATCGCCGAAAGTCTTGACGACGTCTTGACGACTTCCGCTACCAATTTCATGAGACTCTGAGCCGCTGGCCGTGAGGCCACGGACACATCGCTGGAGTGCAGGCTTAAGCCGCTGTCGTGCAGCTGAGAAGCCCGGCCGCTTACGAGAACGCCTGGCTCAATGTTAGTCAGGCCTTGAGGTCATGGCTTACCACGGAGCGAAAGAAGTCCATAAGGCGTGGCTTTCGGCGGAGCGAAAGAAGACCTGTCCGCGCAAAAAAGAACCCCCAACCACATACCCGATGGTCGGGGGCGAGTTGCACTGACACTTATGTGTCCTGTCAACATGATTTCCGTTTAAGTCGAACCATTAGCTTATTTGCCGCAGCGCTTTTCCATTAAGCTATTCCCGCATGTAAAAAAGTTGAAGAGCGGGAAACTGGGATCGAACCAGCATCTCATACGGTTGGTTTGGACTCGACGTTTGATTTGACAGGTGACGGTGCGTTTGTAAATCTGGAACGAGAATCTAAATCTATTGGCCTGCCTCTACCATTTGGGCTACCTCGACATCAAGTAAAAAAACAGAAGCGCCAAAACACTTCCGATGCACATCAAGGACATGCAAGTGTCGAGGGCAGGATTCGAACCTGCACTTGGGACCGGAGTTAACCTCATACTAAGCTTAAGTCTGCGTTCCAAACACAAAGTCAAAGACCTTGTTTCCTATTTTGACGTCCTCGACGTCCATTGAGTTGGCTTCCTCACGCGCGAATTTCAAGGCTTCTTGCAGCCTTCGCACGCGGGAGATCAACTCGTTTTTCTCTTGAGCGGGCAACGAACCGCTAAACTTGATCGTTCGCCATTCACCGACCTTCACATCCTCGTGGTACATCTCTACTTGGGCCGGATGCTCGTCGGTCGCTTCGTACAGAATGTGACTTCGCGGCACCTTTTTCGTCCGATTGCTGATAGTCGGCTCCGTGGCGTAGCTGTCCGAGTTTTCGTCGTAACGCCAGGATTCGGCCGAGTCGAGCGTCGGCAGCTCCGAAACAAAACTGTGCAAGTCGGAAAGCTGTTTTTCCAAGAACAGCAAATATGTCACTGGGACTTGTTCCAGCAGAGTCTTATTGTCGACCACCACGTCGGCTTTTGCGCTACAATTGGCCCAATCCTGAGTCGCGGCGACATCCATGAGTTCGGAGAGGACCTCGCGAGCTTCCTGGATCGCCGTCTTGGCTTTGTATTGAATGTTCTTTTTCTCTGGCGGTTGCGTCTCGCCTTCTTCGTCCAGCGGCTGGTAGCTGCGGGATACACCTTCGAAAAGCGTCGGTTTCTGGATTTGTTTGTAGATGGCCGTAATTGCTTTTTGTGCCCGGTTCTTCTTGCCGCTAAGCACGGCGATGATTTGATTCAGCTTTCCCATGTCTCTTCCATTCTTCGTCATTATCTATTCGTTCGAGTAGATAGACGAAACTAGAAGGGCCGAGGTTCGCCCATTCTCTCAATTCTCGAAGACTTGTTCGCGAAATCGAAATTCAAAAGCTGTGGCTGGTAGTGCCGATCGCCCAGAATTGCCGCCGTGTGCGGCTCCGCGTCGGTATTCGAGTTTGGGTCTGTCGGTGATGCGAACATAGCAACTTGCAAAGACCAGCAGTCCACGTGAAGACTGAACATAGCGTTGTATCAAAGGGGGATCCACTCCGCCTGGTTTCCTGCTTGGCTCGGAGAGCACGAAAGGAACCGGCAGCCAAGCCAAGAATCCATTCATTGATGCCATCATGCCAATTACGGAATTGCTTTCACGGCCCACCCCGGCAGCTTGTGCTTGGGTACTAAAAGCGAGGAGGCTTGAGTCGCTATCCACATCGAAGAAGACGCAAAGATTTGGAGATAGCGTGCTGGTTCTGAAGATATCGCGCTCGAGACATTAGTCTCGGATGCCTACGAGGACAGGGTCATGATCTGAACTGCGATATGGATCGGGGGCAAAAACGGCAGCAGGATTATACTCCTGGTTATAATCCAGAAACCGTGGCTCATCAGAGTTGATGTGCCAGGCTGCGACGCCTGTGATGTCAGCAACCATGGCTTCAGTCGCGATTGCGTGATCCAGACTTCCCGCCTGCCCATAATAGATGTATGAAAAGGATTCAGCAGGGTCGCCTGATTCTCCCGGCACAGCCAATCGTTCTTGCAAGTCGACCAATCCGCGAGCTCGCATTGCATCGATTGGATCTTCTTGCCCGTATGCGTTCAAATCGCCAATGACCAAGACACGAGCGCTACCATCGACTTTAGTAACTTCGTCGATGTAATCGCAGATTGCCAGGGCTTGGGAACGCCGCGTAGCGTTGTAGGCACTCTGGCCGTCTCCCTTATTCTTGTTGGCCGCATCGGCACGATCCGCGCCCCCTTTGGATTTGAAGTGGTTGACGATTACTTGGAATGCACGCGAGCTCGATTTTGATTGAAATCCTTGTACGATCGGCGTTCTTGCATGGTAATAAGCCGTATTGTTAATCATTGACACGTCGCCAGTTGTTTCAACTCGGTCGGAACGATAGATGATGCCAACGCGAATCGCGTCGGAACCTCCTGGAGCGGACTCGAATCCTTCGGGCAGGCCACATCCCTTGAAGGCTTCTTGACCCAACTCCTTGTTCAGAGCTGCGACAAGTTGGTTCTCTGCTTCAAGGTTGTTCTCGATCTCCATTAATCCGATCACATCTGCATTCAGCCCAATAATCGCGGAAACAAGTTTCGATTCTTGCCTGGCGAATTCAGCTGCGGAATCCGCGCCGCGGGCAATATTGCTGCCGTCGTCGATTGTGGTGAAATAGTTGAGCACATTGAAGCTGGCGACGGTCACTCCGGCTTGCCCGACATCGGGTCTCAGTGGTCTCTCGGCTGGTGTCCACTGAAGTGGTCCACTTGGAACAATGGAAAATCC
>JBCCEO010000277.1:0-9418 GCA_039030255.1 Planctomycetota bacterium
AAGGAAAAACTCGGACACTATTTGCATGGCTTCGAATCACTCCGAGGTCAGCAAGCCAAATTGGCGGCAATGAAAGTGCAATTAGAGAAATCTGCACCGGAGCTCACCGATGCTTATACGTCTGAAATTGAAGTCGAACGCGTCAAAGCACACTTCGAGCTGGCTGCGGCCTCGTTCGTCGCGGGTCTGACCAATGTTGCGACCATTCGCGCCGAGCACATGAGTATGCGACTGACCGGCCTAGGACTTGGTAACAAAACCGTTCACGGCATTGGCCACATGATAGAAGGAACCAAGGGCGGAAATGATGGGCAGCCATTTGAGAGCGGCCAAGGAGAATTTGCAACGCGTCGTGTCATTCTCGACTTTCACATGCAACAGATCGCAAAATTGATTACTAAACTAGATTCGGTACCCGAGGGTGATGGCAGCATGATGGACAATACGGTCATCGTCTACCTTTCCGATCACGGCGATCGCCACCACTCGAAATTTGCCGAATGGCCAATGATCACTTTCGGCAGCGCGGGAGGTAGTTTGCGAACTGGCCGCTACATTCAACTTCCGGGCTGGGGCAACAGGGGCAACCGAACCATCGCGAACTTTTACTTAGCCCTTTTGCACGCTGCGGGGGACCAACGTGATGAATTCGGCGACAAGGACTTACAATCTCCAGACCACATCGACCAGCGTGGTCCCTTGCAGGAGTGGATAGCCTAGATTTTTGGCCGACTGCATTTCTAGGTCAAGTGGCTGGAATTTGCCTGCAACGCTACGGGTCAGCGCAATCCGTTGTGCGAAATCAAATTAGCGCAATCGATTTAGCTGCGATCGCTGTCATTGGTTGCCTGCACGGAAACAGATGCAGGAAAGTGCAAATCCATTTCGGGAAAGGGCAGCTTAATGTTATGCTCCTGAAAGGCATCCCACACCAAGAGTTTGACTTCGCTTGTGACTCTAGGACTATCTAAAGGATTGGCAAGCCAAATATTTAGCTGAAAGCTCGCCACATTGTTCGCATACTCAAGCAAGAATACTGACGGCGACGGGCTCGAAAGGACCTGCTCATGTCGAACGGCCGTTTCCACCAAGAGTTCACAAACTCGATCTGGATTGATATCACAATCAGTTTGCAGAGTAATGGGAACTCGTACCGTTCGATCCGAGCCTGTGTAGGTCTTGAAGGAGGCAGTTAGAAAGGTCTGGTTTGGAATCACTAGCTCTTCGTTATTCAGCGTGCGGACAGTGGTGGCTCGAACACTAAGCTTTTCGACAACACTAATTTGATCTTCCATATCGATAACATCACCAGGATTGAGCGTCCGCTCGACGAGTAGTAGGAAACCGCTAATGAAGTTGCTAAGGATTTCGCGGAGGCCAAAACCAACTCCGATCGACAAACCGCCGGAAATTGCAGCCACGATTTGTGGCTCCAGCTCAAATTGACTGATCGCTGCGATCACACCTGCAATCAGCAGAAGATAGCGAATCAAGGTCAATGTAGCTTTGGCTCTGCCCGGATCCATTCGCGTCTGCTTCTTGACAAACTGATGGATCAACTCTTCGCAAAGACACAGCCCCAGTCCTAAAAAGTAAAGTCCCAAAGTTGCGATGCAAACGGGCCCTAGCTTTAGTGGCGTGCCAAAGGCGGTCACCAAATTGATGTCATAGACTTGGCTCAGATCCGTTAGGTTCCCGAAAATTCCAAGCAGAACCAGGGTGAAGAATAGCGGAGCAACCAGACGTCGATGAAATTGCAGAGCGAGATCTTTCTCCAAACACTCAAAAAGGCAGGTCCTGAAAACCCGCATTAGCAACAGCGTGCTAAGTACCCAGCTGAACTTCAGCAGCAACCCCCCAGGAGTTCCGAAAGATTCGATGACCGCGGCGGCCGGACCGACCAAAGCCAAGCAGAGAACAGGAAAACTGGACGCGTCTGCCAAGTGTACCACGAAAGCAAGAAACCGACGCAAACGCATGTTTTTTGTCGAATCGACCAAGCCCATGAGACGAGGCAGGGCCCACCACCAGAACAAGCGAACGAGCGCAAACGACACAACCAGGGCAACGAAAAGTGCCAGTAGTTGAATCTGAACGGGACGGCGTCCAAGAAAAACTTCTAGTTTGTCGACCACATTGATGATGGGGCCAAATCGCTCGCTAACCATTTTGTTCGCTCATTTCTCCACCAGTCGACATTGCTCTATGAGCCCGACTCCATTGCGTTGAATCGATCGAACTGCTCCTGCAGCTCTTCCATTGCATCCTCGGGATTCAATTCACCGGCCAAGACCCCCAAGTAAATGGAATTGCCAATTTCAAACATCCGCTCCTGCCTTCTCACATTGGACAAGGAGATTATCGAAGTTCGCTGAATCTGCCGATTGAGTGTTGCCGCGACCGGCATCAATCGCGGATTGAATCGAATCTTTTTGTTGACCGGAATCTGGCCAACTTCGCTCAAAGCAATTTTTCTCTGACTACTTTCATTGCAAAGGAAGCCGATAACTTGCGTGCAGATTTCCTTTTTCGCACTCAGTTTGCTCATGCACGCAACTTCCAGTTCCAAGAGTCCACCACCGGGCGTGGCGCCCTTGGGTAGAGTCGCAACCCCAAGCACGTCGACTCCCAACTTACGCTGCAGCTCGACGTACTCGGCTGAATCCCCGATCATTAGAGCCGTTCTGCCAGAGGCAAAGGCTTCAACCAAGTCCTTGTAGTTGTTGTCGAGGATAATGGTAGTATCACGCTGAATCTCCAGTAACCATGCAAGCCACTCTCGGAACCCGTCATCGACCGTGAGTTGTCCGCCATCATCAAAGGCAGAGCCACCAAAAGCTCGAATTCCCCAAAACGCATGGAAAAAATCGGTAGCCAGTGCAACTTGACGTCCGTCATGCCTTCCGACAAAACTCCCAATCTGGGCTGCGACCCGTTCCTTTGCTTTTTCCATACTCTCGGCATCCGTTTCTTCCACAGGATCTTCCGCCGATGTTTTTGTGTTTTCGGCTTTGGGGTCAGGGATAGGTATGGAATCCTCGTTCTCGTCCGGGAACTGTGCCGCCAATAGTTCAGAACGCTCTTCTTTGTCAGAGATGGCTTGTTCGTCAGGTTGCTCCGCCTTCGACCGACCGCCGTTTTCCAAGGGCTTGGACAACTCTTGCGAACTCCACGGTGATCGAAGCGCCTCAATGGAGTCAGGTGGCGAATCAATCAGATTGCGATTGAAGTACAGAACATTGGTATGCGCGGCAAACGGAATTCCATAGAGTCCCCCATCTGCCCGCAACGCGTCGACCGCATGCTCAAGCAAGTCGTTCGTTTCAATATCCGCATCGTTCAAATCGACCAGCAATCCTGCAGCATGCAAATCAGCCACGACGGCCAGATCAGATTCAATCAATAGATCAGGACCGAGTCCCGCGGCAGCTTGGTCAATAAATGCGTCACGTAGATCGTCTTTTGCGCGATATTCCACAACGACGCGAATGTTTGGATAAACCTCTTCAAAGCCACGTAGCAGTTCCTCGAGCGCAGCAGATTGCGGATCCGGCCAATCGTGCCAGACCAAGATTGTGGCGGAAGCCTCCGATTGCTCTGTGTTCTGCGTACAGCTACTCAACAAGCAGCAAACTACACAACACGCAATGAATCGCCAAAGATGTTGACTCACCATCCCTTTCCCTAACCGCATAAAGCTTTTGTGGCTCTCAATTTCGCAGCAACATTCTAATCACAGAATTGGCGCGGAGAGCGGACGAATATGTTGGAAGAGAAGGGAATTGGAAAATTTGAATGCCACCGGGACTTGAGCTATCCATGCGTTTGGTAGACTGTAGCGTTTAAATAGAGTTAACAGCCTCGAAATCTTACTCAAGTACTTACATCGCAAGCTCTTCGAATGGTTGATTGGGAATCGGCCCAAGCGGAAATGCACCGAGCGATTGCTGCTGGCGTTAAGAAGTTCAGAATGGCCAATTCTGTAGGTCGAATGCCTGTTTCGCATGAAAATCCCAAACAAGAACGCTGCAACTGGCTCACTTGGCTCGAGTCAAAAACCCTTCGTGTGGTAGCCTACCGCAGAATTTGCATGAACGAATCCTTTCCAAACAGGCTAAAATAGAGTCCTCCGGTCCTCGAATGCTCCTTTTACCGCTATCGCGCGATGCACGGTCTAAGATTTCTCAGTTTCGGTACACTTCTGCCTGTAGCGCTTTTGCAGTTTTTAGTCGCACGGCCAAGCTCCAAGGCCGACATGAGAGACAACACGTTTCTGGGCAAGTACTGTGCTGATTGCCACTCAGATGGAATCTCTGAAGGTGGTTTTGACCTAGAGCGACTAGAAGCAGAATTGAGCGATCCCGCTCAATTCGCGACATGGCAGCGCGTTTTCGATCGTATCGATTCGGGGGAGATGCCACCCGAAGACTCAGATACGCCAGATCGAAATGAGCAGTCCAAGTTTCTACAAAGCGTCGGACGAAACCTTCACAAGCAGCATGAAAGAATCAAAGGTACAGTGCTGCGTCGACTGAACCGGCGCGAGTACGAAAATACGCTCAATGATCTCTTCGGCACGGAACTGCAACTGGAAGGGATGCTCCCGGTAGATGCCAAGTCCCACGAGTTTGACAATGTGGGCGAAGCACTCGGGATCTCGATGGTTCACCTGCAACAATACCTGACAGCTATCGATCTCGTCCTGGAAGACGCGATCGCAAAAGAAGCGGAGCGTCCCGAGCAAAAAACTGTCGATGCGAACTATGTGTCGTCTCGCGAAGGTCCACAGTTCATCGGAAAGTTTTGGAAGAAACTGGACGATAATGCAGTCGTCTTTTTCCAAAGAATGGGCTACCCCACCGGCATGCTTCGCGGAACGGAAGTCAAACCGCCAGGCCGCTACAAGATCCGCGTAAGGGGCTACGCTTACCAAAGTGAGAATCCGGTAACATTTCGAATTGGCGGCACCAGTTTCTTAAGGGGCTCCGAGAAAATAACACATGGTTACGCTTCTTTTCAACCGGGCGAAGCGCAGACGGTCGAGTTGGAGAGTTACATACCCAACCGATACATGATCGAATTGGATCCATGGGAAATTGACACGGGCTCCTACAACATTCGCAAGCAAGGTATTGAAGATTACGACGGGCCAGGGCTGGCAATTCTCAATGTCGAGCTTGAAGGCCCACTAGTAGATCAGTTCCCTAGTCGCGGACACACACTTCTGTTCGAGGGATTCGAGAGAAAGGCACTGCCCAAACGCAATAAATGGCAAAAGGAAACGTATTTCCAATTAACCGCCGAGGACGAAGAACGCGCCGCCAAAAATGCTCTGCAGCGCATCGCTAAACTTGCTTTTCGAAGACCAGTAAATGCCGATGAAATAGACCGATACTTAGATTTATTCCTCGCCCAGCGTATGAGCGGAGAAGAGCTTGAATCGGCTCTCAAGACGGCCGTTGCTGGGTTGTTCTGCTCGCCAGACTTCATTTATTTCGCAGAGAACACAGGCTGGCTCAACGATCACGCATTGGCCAATCGCCTCAGCTACTTTCTGAGCCGTTCCTTGCCGGATGGTAGGTTAACGAAGTTGGCTGACCAAGGGAAATTTGCAAACAGCCCAGAAAACTTGCTTGCCGAAACGCGGCGATTATTGGCGGAACACACAAGCGCACGGTTTATTCACGACTTTTGTGACGCTTGGCTCAACCTACGCGACATTGAATTCACAAGTCCTGATAAATCCCTGTATCCGGAATGGGACAATTACTTGTTGCACTCCATGCTCAAGGAAACACGAGCCTACGTTCGCAAGTTATTTGAGGACAATTTACCAATCGATCGTCTGGTGCAGTCCGATTTTGCAATGCTAAATGACCGACTTGCTCGACACTATGGGATCGAAGGTGTTAGCGGTCCTGAGATTCGCGCGGTGCAACTGCCGAGCGACAGCTTGCGAGGAGGTTTGCTTTCGCAAGCAAGCATTTTAAAAGTCTCAGCAAATGGCACCAATACTTCTCCGGTAGTACGTGGTGTTTGGGTCATGGAGCGGATTCTGGGCAATCCGCCACAACCGCCGCCGCCGGGAATCTCAGGCGTTGAACCCGATATCCGCGGTGCGACAACCCTCCGTGAATTGTTGGAAAAGCACCGCGCCTTGGACAGCTGCCGTGGCTGCCATGCAGCGATTGATCCTCCTGGATTTGCCCTGGAGGAATTCAACGCCATCGGAGGTTTCCGCGAACGTTTTCGTTCCCTAGGTGAGGGCGAACGTGTCGATTTGCAGATTCGCGGACAACGCGTTCGTTATCGCTTAGGCCAAAATGTCGATGCTAGTGGAGAACTTGCAAGTGGTACGAGTTTTCAAGATTTTCGAGAGTTTCGAACTCTGCTTGCAGACGATAAAGAATCCTTAGCGAAGGCCTTTGTGGAGAAACTATTGACCTTTGCTACAGGACGAGAGTTAGGATTTTCGGATCGACCAATCGTCACGAGGATCGTGGCCGACTGCTCCAAGAATGGATACCGTGTGCGTGATTTGCTTGAGCAGGTTATCCTGAGTGAAGCCTTTCGTCGGAAGTAAGTGGTCGCGGGCAAAGGCTAAGACAGACACTAGATTTATTCGGAATCGAAGATGATCAAACGAGTTAGCCGTAGAACGATCTTGCGTGGAGCGGGCGCCGTTGCAGTATCGTTGCCTTGCCTCGAAGCCATGGTGCCAGCGCTGCAGCCCAAGAGCTTCGGCATGTCGTCCGCTGTAAATGCGGACGTACCGAAGCGCATGGTCGTGATGAGTGCTGGCTTAGGGTTTCATGCTCAACACTTGTTTCCAGGGTCCGAAGGCAAACTTAGCGACTCGACTCCTTATTTGGCAAAGCTGAGCCAAAATCTAGATCAACTGACTTTACTCAGCGGGCTTTCCCATCCAGAGCAACAGGGTAATAACGGTCACGCCTCCGGCCTAACTTTCCTTACCACAGCCCGGCGGCCAGGCTTGGCCGGATTTAAGAATACAATCTCATTGGATCAGCTAATTGCATCGCAAATCGGTCCCCAGACGCGCTATCCATGCCTAGTTTTATCAACGCGCAACGGTGGATCTCTATCTTGGACAGCCAGCGGAGTGAGCATTCCCGGTGAGAGTTCGCCGGCTAAACTCTTTAAGAAGCTATTCATTGAAGGGACCCCAGAAGAAATCGAAAAGGAAATGGCCGGCTTGAAACGGGGCCGGAGTATTCTGGATACTGTCAGCGGCCGAGCGCGGGAGCTGGAAGAATCGATAAGCGGCGCCGACCGCGAAAAACTGGATGAATATTTGGGATCTGTTCGTGAGCTAGAGACCCGTTTGCAGCTAAGCGAAGGCTGGGTGAAACGCCCGAAGCCAAGTGTAGAATCTTCCATTCCCACCGACATTGCCGATCAAAACGAAGCAATCGAACGCCAACGCCTCCTATACGATATCATCGTGTTGGCGTTACAAACCGACTCGACTCGCACCGTAACTTTTGATCTTGGTGGACTCAATTCGGTTCCCAAAGTGGCTGGGGTTTCCAACGACTGGCACGGACTTTCGCATCATGGCAAAGATCCAGCGAAGATTCAAGAATTAAAGTTGATCGAAGAAGCCGAGTTTGCGGTCTTCAACGAGTTCCTTGGAAAGCTCAAAGCAATTCCGGAAAAAGACAACACCTTGCTTGATAATACCGCGGTCCTTTTCGGTTCCAACCTGGGCAACGCGAGTTCGCATGATTGGCGAAATCTTCCGATCTTGGTCGCGGGCGGTGGTTTCCGCCACGGCAACTACGTCGCGCATGACGCCGAAAACAACACACCACTCGCCAACTTGTTCGTCACCCTAGCGCAGCATATGGGTATCGAAATTGATTCTTTCGGCAGTAGCACGGCGGCTAGCGTTCGCGGAATAGAGAAATAAGATCTCAGCGCTTAATCTCAAAGATCACCTGCCGCGAATTCCTTCTATTTCTTGGGGAAGGGCCTCAAACCCAACAGCATTTCGGCCCGCTCCGACAATGGCTGCTCGGCGAGTTGTTCGCCGGTTTGATCCGCCAGATGGCCGACGACTTCTGCGTAAACAGCCTGCCGCTCCTGGCCCGTGTTGATCTCCATGCATTTCTGCTTGCTGCGAAAGAGTTCCACAATCGGCAGAGTCTCCGACTTGAACGTATCAAATCGTTGCTTTAGAGCTTCGATATTGTCGTCGCTTCGCCCCGTGTATTTCGCGCGGCCCAAAATACGCTTTTCAAGAATTTCAAACGGACACTCAAAGTAGAGCATCTTAGGCAATTCTGATTCCCGTCCAAACACCCTGTACCATTCGTCCATATTCCCAAGGCACCGAGGAAATCCATCCAGCAAGAAACTGGTCTTGCCCGTTTTTCGCGTAATGCTTTCCATTGCATCGCGAAGTAGGCCAACCACGATTTCATCAGGTACAAGATTTCCGCCTGACAGCAGTTCACAAATCTGCCGGGCAGTGTCACTGTCGTTTTCTTGTTCGGCACGTAGGAGGTCGCCTGTCGATAGGTGAGTCCAGCCAAGCTGCAATTCGGCCAGCTCGCACATTGTTCCTTTCCCGGCACCAGGACCACCTAGCACGAAGACTACGTTGGGTTCAGGGCAGGGCAGGCGTGGGTCAAAATGATGCAACACTACTTGGGGAGCAGGCTCCACGCCCATCTTGTACACGTCCCACGAGCGATCAGTGGGAGGCAAGTCGTCCTCGCAAGTAATGTGATAGGCCAAGTGCCCATCCAGTCTCGCGATTCTCCAAGAGCGATAACTATTGGAGTAGGAAAGAGATGGATTGCGCTCGCATTTTCCGTCGGCTCGATCCCATGCCATCTTTCCATTCCAGTAACCTATGCTGGAAACGGTGCCCGACTCCGATTCTTTGGGAGGTTCTGTAGAGGGTACGAAAAGCCCATCAATCTCTGGAATGCCAGATCCTGAGACCTCGATAAAATAAGTATTGGGAGGCAGATTCTTTTCGCTGGTCATCTTCGGGCCATTGATTCAGGATAAAAAGGATTGGTCCTACATCATCGGGACTTGGCCGAATTATTGAAGGGCGCCACTGCAATTAGAACGAACAAAGTCGCCAACGAGGACTAATTCCCGCATTAGGCAGTTAAAGAAGCTCCTACACGATAAACGATGCTGCCGCCATGAAATGTCGGGATTGGGAGCAAGAGCGTGCGAAACATTAGAAATCTGTATCAGATTGCTCAAACTCCATTTCTTTAATCCATATATTGCGGTAGCGTACATCGTGTCCTTCGTCCTGCAGCTTCAAACCGCCGGGCGTGTCCGTGATACCTTTGCCTTCTCGATCATTGGAGGGTAACCGTAGCGGCGTGCTAATGTTTGACCCAGAGCAATTTGATAATGAACAGCGAAA